>JAYVDU010000421.1:0-11165 GCA_043749245.1 Bacteroidota bacterium
CTTGTAGTTTAATTAGTGCAAATACAGAGTAATTAAGCATATCCATATAGTTGGCGTCTACACCTTCGCTAATAATGGTTTGTCCTTTGTTGTCTTCTATTTGTTTGACTCTAAATATTTTCATTAAAATTAAATCAGTCAAAGAACTCATTCTCATGTCACGCCAAGCTTCACCGTAATCGTGATTTTTATCTTCCATTAATTGCTTAGTTTGCGCAGCGTATTTATTGTATAATATTTCAACTTCTTCGTAGGGTAATTCAACACGTGTGTCATCTGCCAAATCAAGCTGAATAAGGGAAATAATGCAGTAATTAATAATTCCAATATATTCTCCCTTGATGTCATCTACAACCTTTTGAGTTCCTTTTTCTTCAATGCTTTTAATACGTTGAGCTTTAATAAAAATTTGGTCGGTTAAAGAAGTTGGCCTTAAATTACGCCAAGCTGTGCCGTAATCTTTCATCTTTTTTAAAAAGAGCTCTTTACATAATTTAATGGCAAAGTCGTATTGTTGCGAAGTAGTATTCATTTGTTAAGTTTAATTCCTATTTTTATAATGCGCTAAAGTAAAAAAAATGTATAAACCGTATTTAACAAATGGCAAACAATTGAGTTTCGAAAAAGCTCAGGTGATGGCAATTATAAATATTACGCCTGATAGTTTTTATGATGGAGGTAAGTTTTCATCTGTGTCTGATATTATAAAAGATGCTGAAATAAAAATTAGAGAGGGCGCATACATCTTAGATATTGGCGCTGCATCTTCCAGACCCAAAGCAGTGGCTGTTTCCGTAAAGGATGAAATTTTTAGATTAAAAGAACCCTTGCTGAAATTACGAAAAGAGTTTCCGAGAGCGATTATCTCCGTTGATACGTATTTGTCTGAAGTGGCCGAATTTGCAATTGATTTGGGCGCAGATATGATTAATGATATTTCTGGTGGTGAAATGGATAAACAAATGATTGATGTTGTTGCTAAACATCAAATTGCTTATGTATTGATGCACATGCAGGGTACACCTCAAAATATGCAAGTAAATCCATCCTATGAAAATGTGGTAAATGAGTTAATTGATTTTTACAAAGTAAAAATAGATTACTGTAAACAAAAAGGTTTTGATAAATTGATTGTTGATGTCGGATTTGGATTTGGAAAAACGGTTGAGCATAATTATCAATTGTTAAAAGATTTATCGCGATTCACAATTTTGGAATATCCTATATTAGCGGGGCTTTCGCGTAAGTCCATGATAAATTCTGTCATCCACACATCACCTACAACAGCCTTAAACGGCACTACCGTATTAAATACAATTGCTTTACAAAATGGCGCAAAAATACTGCGAGTTCATGATGTGAAGGAAGCCAAGCAGGCTATTGATTTGTTTGAGTTTTATAAAAGCGCATAGTAGTTTAGTAAAAATAAATTAGTCCATAAAAAAACCCTTTCACTTATGTAAAAGGGTTAAATTTTTAAATGGTATTATATAACTATGATAGTTTTACGTTTACTGCATTTAATCCTTTTTTTCCTTCTTGAATATCAAAAGAAACGGTATCGTTTTCTCTGATTTTGTCGCTTAATCCAGTTACGTGTACAAAGTACTCTTTTCCTGATTCGTCATCTTTAATGAAACCAAAGCCTTTTGTTTCGTTAAAAAATTTTACTGTTCCTGTGCTCATTATATGTTATTTAAAGTTGTTATAAAACAAAAATAATAAATATTATTTAAATTAAATACTAATTTTTGTGAAAATTATTTAGGATGATAGTATTTTTTCGCCTCAGGCATATAGGCTCTAATATCAGCTATTCGCGTGGCATCGCTTGGATGTGTACTCAATAATTCCATAGGTTTTTGCCCGGTGCTAGCTGCAGCCATTCGCTCCCAAAAAGCGATAGCCACCTCTGGATTATAGCCCGCCATAGCAGCAAATACAAGTCCCATTTTATCTGCTTCAGATTCGTGACTACGACTATATTTTAGCATTCCAAGTTCAGTGGTTACTCCGTATGCTTGGTTAAATATGGATTTTGTTAAAGCTGGTTTTTGTGATAATGCAGCAGATAATGCTAAGCCTCCAAGTTGTGTTACCATTCCCTGACTCATGCGTTCGTTACCGTGGCGCGCAATAGCATGAGCAATTTCGTGTCCCATCACAATAGCTAAACTAGGCTCATCTTTAGTTACCGGTAATAAACCTGTGTATACGACTACCTTACCGCCAGGCATACACCAAGCGTTTACTGCTACCTGATCAACCACATTAAATTCCCATTGAAATCCTTTTAAGTCAGAACTTAACCCTTTATCTGCATAAAATTTTTCTACAGCGTGTTGAATTTTGACTCCTACATTTCTTACTAATATAGTTCGCTCATCAGTGGCAGGTAGGGTTTTATTAGATTTTAAGAAACTACTATACTCTGTTAAGCTCATGCTTATCATTTCCGATTCGGGCATTAAATCAAGTGAACGACGGCCAGTAATAGCATTTTTTTGACAAGCAAATAAAATAGTACCTAATATAAAGGATGTAAGGATTGTTTTTTTCATAATCGTTTTTAACAGTAAAGTATTATTAAGTTAGTTGATTTCTGCGCTTAATCCTTTTTCTAAAAGAGTTTCGCAAATAGGTTTTAATTTATCAAACGCTCCTTTTTTTACAGCGCACTTCCCGTTGTAATGAACAATAGTAGCACACTGTTCGGCTTGCAGCATATCATGTCCGCAGTATTTGATTAAACAGTCTATTACCCATTCAAACGTATTGACGTCATCATTAAATAATACAATGTTATTTAGCTCTTCTTCTTGTGTAATCACATCAAGTTCTAAAAGCTCTTCTGTGTCGGTGTAATTGTTGAAAATCATGTTTGCAAAAGTAAGTTATTTTTCCGACAGATAGTATCTCATGTTTATTTTTAGGACGCTTGTTTTTGAACTCAAATTTTAGTTAATTTTGTTTTAAATCCACCCAAACTATGTCAATCAAATCAATTGTTGCTGTGTTCTTAATCACAGTATTATCCTTTGCTGGAATAACTTACTATTCCTCATCATCTGCAAAAAACAGCACGCAATATATAAATCCTGCCTATAAGGAGTTTATTTCGGCATATACTGCTGGTTATGTATCTGTAGAAAGTAAGGTGTTAATTGTATTGCAAGAGGAAACAACTTCTGATATTGAGATGGGGAAAGAAGTTGATAATACGTTGTTTGAATTCTCTCCCAGTATTGAAGGGAAACTCACATGGATAGATAAAAAAACAATTGAGTTTAAGCCAACCACCAAATTAAATAGTAATGAAACGTATAAAGCAACGTTTCATTTAGGAAAAGTGTTGGAGGTAAGTTCTGATTTAAAAGATTTTGAATTTGAATTTTCTACGCTCAAGCAAGCAATGGAAATGACAATTGACGAATATAAGGTAGGCGAAGGAAACACATTACAAATTGATGGTACTCTTACAACGGCCGATTTTGCTGATAATTTATTGGTTGAAAAAACAACACAAACTACACAAAGTGGTATATCGTTGCCACTAAAATGGATACACGAGAATTCAACAACACATCATTTCACTATTGTAAATATTCAAAAAGGGAAAGGTGTTATTTCTCTTTCATACAGTGGCGAGGCTATTGGCGCTTCTGAAAAAGAGACACGGGAAATTGCTATTCCGAATGCTGATGAATTCATTGTATTAAACACGATGGTAAATAATGAGCCAGACCAATTTATTACGGTACAATTTTCTGATAAATTAAATCCTAATCAAAATTTGGAAGGCTTGATTTCTATTGCTAATCCTAACGGAACAGCTGTTTTAAATAATGAATACTCGGAATATAATACAGAGAAGCTTCCAAAAAAAGAATCTAAATTGACATTTTTAATAGAAAATAATTCCATTAAAATATATACCGGTGAGCGTTATGTTGATACTCATGAGTTACTCATTAGCAGTGAAATAAAAAATGCCAATGGGAAGCATTTAAAAGAAAGCATCACGTTACCTATTGTATTTGAAGATTTAAAACCTAATGCCCGATTAGTTGGAAAGGGCGTTATATTGCCTAATTCGAGCGGATTAATATTCCCATTTGAAGCAGTAAACTTAAGTGCCGTTGATGTAAAAATTACCCGCATCTATGAAAATAATATGTTGCAATTTTTGCAAGTAAATAATTTAGATGGAAGCAGTGATTTGCGTCGTGTGGGAAAACTAATCCTTAAGAAAAAAATTGTGTTACAGGCAAATGGAATTCCAACACGCAATAAATGGAATAAATACTCTATTGACTTATCTTCATTGATTAAATCGGAACCAGGCGCATTGTATAATGTACGTATCAGTTATAATCGTAATTATTCAACGTATAATTGTCAGGGAGATACCAGTACAAATGCTGAAGATACATCCGTGGATGAAGGTGCAAATGATGATGATGCTTCGGCAAGCTCAGCAACCGAAGATGAAAAAGAGTGGGATTATTATAATTCGTATGAGGACTACTATGACGATTATTATTACTACGATTATTCAGAAAGAAATAATCCCTGTTCGCGCGCTTTTTATAACAACAAATCGGTTAACCGAAATATATTGGCCACTAATATTGGCTTAATTGCAAAACGCGGTAATAACGGGCAAATAACGGTATTTACGTCTGATTTAGTATCTACTAAACCATTATCAAATGTGACCATTGAAGCGTATGATTATCAACAACAAAAATTAAAACAGGTTATCACTAATGCTGATGGCATTGCTACGATTGATTGTAAACAAAAACCATTTGTATTAATCGCCAAACGCGGACAAGAACGCACGTATATTAAATTAGATGACGGTAGTTCTTTATCGTTAAGCTCATTTGAGGTGGAAGGTGATATAGTGCAAAAAGGTATTAAAGGTTTTATATATGGAGAACGAGGTGTTTGGCGCCCGGGAGATAGTTTATACCTATCATTTATTTTAGAAAATAAAGAAACGCAATTCCCTGAAAACTATCCTGCGTCTTTAGAATTAATTAATCCTCAAGGACAAATCGTTCAAAAAATAACTCGTACTAAACACGTAGATGGGCTTTACAATTTTGCTACTAAGACCGAAAATGCTGCACCAACAGGCATTTACATGGCTAAGGTAAAAGTAGGAGGCGTTGTGTTTACAAAAAATATTCGCATTGAAACAATTATGCCAAATCGTTTGAAACTAAATTTAGCCTACAATAAAGATAAAATTTATCGTTCGGATTTATCGTTGAATAGTAACTTAAATATTATGTGGTTACATGGTGCGCCGGGTAAAAATTTAGAAACTAAAATTGATGTATCACTGTCTCAAATAACTACTGAATTCAAAGGTTATAAAGGATTTACGTTTGATAATCCAGCACAAAATTTTTATTCAGAAACCCAAACTATATTTACAGGAAGAACAGATGATAACGGAAATGTAGCTGTTAATGCGCAACTAAGCGACACGAAAGATGCACCGGGATTTTTACAAGCGAACTTTACCATTCGTGCATTTGAAGAAGGTGGTGGCTTTAGCACCGATCGCTTTACAATTCCTGTTTCTCCTTTTACAAACTATGTTGGTTTAAAAGTACCAAGTGCCAAAGAAAACGAACAATATTTAGAAACAGATATCGACCATAATGTACAATTAGTAACGGTGGATGAATTTGGAAAACCAACGAGTCGCAATAACATTGAGGTAAAAGTATATAAGCTCGATTGGCGCTGGTGGTGGGATAATTACAATCAAGATTTGTCAACTTACATCGGAAGTAATTATCACGAGCCAATTTATACCGAAACAATTTCATCTTCAAATGGTAAAGCAAACTTCAAATTACGTGTCAAACGCCCATCATGGGGACGTTATTTAGTATATGTAAAAGATGTAGAAAGCGGACATGCTTGCGGTAAAGTGGTATTTGTTGATTGGCCGAGTTGGGCAGGAAAATCGCCTAAAGGCAATGAAGGAAGTAATGTGTTAACTATTAATGCTGATAAGGAAGAATATAAAGTTGGCGATAAAGCAAAAGTAATTATTCCAACTGCTACTGGCGGGCGTGTATTAGTTAATATTGAAAATGGCAGCAAAACACTATCAAGCAAATGGATTGAAGCAAAGCAAGGAACTACAGAATATGAATTTACGGTTACTAAAGAAATGACACCAAACATTTATGTGTTTGTGCATTTAATACAACCTCATGCGCAAACCATCAATGATTTGCCAATACGTTTATATGGTGTAGCTTCTTTAATGGTGAAAGATGAGCATACTATCTTAAAACCAAAAATCAGTACAGACGCTGTGTGGAAGCCCGAATCGCAGCCTATCGTTAAAGTTAGTGAAGGCAATGGAAAAGAAATGGCATATACATTAGCGGTGGTTGACGAAGGCCTGTTAGATATCACACGATTTAAAACGCCAAATCCATGGGAGGCTTTTTATGCGAAAGAAGCATTAGGTGTAAAAACATGGGACATCTATGATAACGTGATTGGTGCTTTTGGAAATGCGATGAGTCGTATGTTATCCATTGGTGGTGATGATGCTACAAATAATAAACCAGAAAATTCAGCACAGCGATTCAAGCCAATGGTGCGTTTTGTAGGGCCATTTCATTTAAAGAAAGGTGAAACCGCCATGCATAAAATAAATATTCCTCAGTATGTTGGTTCCGTAAGAGTGATGGTAATAGCGGGTTATCAAGGCGCTTATGGTAATGCAGAAAAAGCAGTGCCTGTTCGTAAACCATTGATGATACTTTCTACATTGCCTCGCGTATTAGGGCCTGGCGAAGAAGTTGATTTACCTGTAACTGTTTTTGCAATGGAGAAAAAAGTAAAACAAGCCGTTGTAACAGTAACAACGGATAAGTTTATTCAAACGCTCAATGGTAACTCGCAAACAGTAACGTTTAATGCGATTGGCGATAAGGTGATTAATTTTAAATTAAAAATAAAAGATATGTTGGGCGTTTCAAAAGTAACAATCACTGCTAAAGGTGCCGGAGAAATTACCTCTGAAACTATTGAAATTGCTGTGAGAGCAAACAATCCAATAATGACAGATGCAGATGAATTTGTATTAAGTGCTTCTAAAAATTTAAATGCTACATATACACCACTTGGTATCAGTGGCACGAATAAAGCGTATTTAGAACTATCTACTTTGCCGAGTATTAATTTGTCTCAACGCTTCGAATATTTGGTGCAATATCCGCATGGTTGCGTCGAGCAAACTACCTCTTCTGTATTTGCCGGATTATTTTTAAATGATATCACGGATTTAAGTGCGAATCAAAAAATGGTTGTTGATCAGTCTGTTAAAGCAGCTATCAATCGTTTGAAAGGCTTCCAAACCAATAGCGGTGGGCTTTCTTATTGGCCGGGATTAAACGAAGCAGATGAATGGGGAACTAATTATGCGGGACATTTTTTAATTGAAGCAAAGACAAAAGGTTATACGTTGCCTTATGGATTATTAGACAATTGGAAAAAATATCAAAAACTAAAAGCGCAAAATTTCACCAGTAATAAAAATACAGGTTATTACGGCGAAGATTTAACGCAAGCTTATAGGCTTTATACCTTAGCATTAGCAGGCGCCCCAGAGTTAGGAGCGATGAATCGTTTAAAAGAAAACGCTAAATTATCTAACGAAGGAAAATGGCGTTTGGCCGCGGCTTATGCATTAGCAGGGCAATTAGATGTAGCTAAAAAAATGGTATATCATTTGCCATCCACAACTAAAACGTATTTAGATTATTATTACACATACGGGAGCAGCGAGCGTGATGATGCGATGATTTTAGAAACCATGACGTTATTGAAAGATAATAGCAATGCGTTTTTAAAAGTAAAAGCCTTAGCAACTAAATTAGGTAACAGTGAGTACTGGTTTAGTACTCAGTCTACAGCCTACTGTTTAATGGCTATTAGCAAGTATGCTAAAATAAGTGGTGATAATTCTAATATCATTGCTAATGTGAAAATGGGTAATGAAAGCATAACGGTTTCTGACTTCTCTAAAACGAAATTCAAAATGCTTCCTTTTAAAAATGCAAATGCTTCTTCTCTTATAAAAGTGAACGTGAAAGGAACGGGGATGTTGTTTGCACGCCTCGTAAAACAAGGTATTCCGAAGGCAGGTAACGAAGTTGATAAATTCAGTAACTTAGAGGTACTCGTGAATTACAAAACATTAAATGGTATTGCTATTGATGTTGCTAACTTAGAACAGGGTACAGATTTTATGGCAGAGGTTACTATTAAAAATCCAGGAGTAAGAGGGATGTATCGTAACTTAGCCTTATCACAGATATTTGCGAGTGGTTGGGAAATTCGTAACCAACGTTTAGATAATATAACCTATTTGAAAGGAGATGTTCCAACGTACCAAGACATAAGAGATGATCGCGTTTACAGTTATTTTGATTTAGGTGTTGGTTCTATCAAAACTTTTAAAGTGATGTTAAATGCGAGTTATACAGGCTTGTATTACTTGCCAGGCGTAAGTTGCGATGCTATGTATGATAATAGCATTTCGGCACACGTAGCGGGCAAATGGGTAACTGTGAAAAAACAAGGCGCGACGATGTAGGAGTTTCCACACCTGTCAGGTTTTTAAAACCTGACAGGTGTGGAAACTAAAAATAAAAGAAGTAAGTTTGAGAAACTATTAAATTATAGATTATGAAGACTATAGCTATAAAAAAAGAAATACATCATGCAATTAATTTGATAGAAGATAAAGATTTTTTGAAAGCAGTCTATGTTATCTTAAATGAAAAATCAAGAGAGTATGATTATGAGCTAAGGGATGATGATAAAGTAGAGTTAGATAGTTTTAAAAAACAAAACAAAGCTGGTAAGCTTAAATCGTTGAGCATAGAGCAGATTAGAAAAGATGCCTATAGTAATGCTAGAAAATAAAAATTTATGAAATTAGATATATTAGCCATAGGCGTTCACCCTGATGATGTTGAATTATCAGCCTCAGGAACCATTTTAAAACACATTGCTTTAGGCAAAACAGTAGGAATACTTGATTTGACGCTTGGCGAATTAGGCACCAGAGGTTGCGCAACATTAAGAACACAGGAAGCTACTCATGCTGCTAAAATACTGGGTGTTTCGGTGAGAGAACAATTAACGATGGCAGATGGTTTTTTTGAAAATAATGAAGCGCACCAAAAACAAATCATACAAGTCATCAGAAAATTTCAACCAGAAATTATCTTATGTAATGCCATTTCAGATAGACATCCAGATCATGGCAGGGCAGCTAAACTCACGTCTGATGCTTGTTTTTACAGTGGTTTAGTGAAAATTGAAACTAAAGAAAATGGTGTTGTTCAAAAACCATGGCGACCAAAAGCGGTTTATCATTACATACAAGATAATTTTATGGAACCCGATTTTGTCATAGATATCACGCCTTTTATGGATAAAAAAATGGAATCTATTATGGCGTATTCATCTCAGTTTTTTGATCCAAATTCTAAAGAGCCTGCAACACCTATATCCTCTGCTAATTTTATGGAATATGTAAAAGCAAAATCGAGTGTGTTTGGCCGCGCTATCAATTGCGATTACGCCGAAGGCTTCACGGTTAATAGATATATCGGCGTTGAGAATTTGTTTGATTTGATATAAATTAAACTATTTAATAAAATGACATATCTCTTAGTGTAAATAATTCTTTTACATATATTCAATATATGTTCTAATATGTATGGTAAAAAAATAATTTGATGACCTTTTTTGTTTTCTACCATTAATAGATAAATACCATATATGACAGATATAGAAATTACACAATGTATTCGGGAAGGCAAGTACAATCCTGCAATGAAAGTTCTTTACGCCTATTTGCCAGTAGTGAAAAGATTCGTGCAAAAAAATAACGGCACTAAGCAAGAAGCTGAAGATATTTTTCAGGAAGGGTTAGTGATTTTTTGTAAAAAATTGACAGACGTTAATTTTGAGTTACGTTGTAGCATTAACACCTATTTATATAGTGTTTGTAAGCTATTGTGGCTGGACGAGTTAAAAAAGAAAAACAAAAAAATTAAAAATAATTTTTTACCCCTCGAAGATAAATATTTATCGGAAGAAATTGATGTTGATATAGAAAATGATAAGCCAATAAAGACTGCTCAAGAAGCCGTTTTAATGCTTGGAGAAAAATGCAAAGAGTTATTGCAATTATTTTATTTCAAAAAAAAGTCTATGGCTCAAATAGCCATACAGCTTGGTTTTAAAACCGAAAAGGTAGCTAAAAATCAAAAATACAGATGTATTGAAAAAGCCAAAGAAAACTTAAAGCAATTAACCCATTAATTTACAAATCATGAATCCATATACAGAATTAATAAACCGATATATTAATAATGAATTATCTGCTATCGAAAAAACAGCATTTGAAGCCGATTTACAAACTAACACCCAATTAAAAAAAGAGTATGATTTGCAATTACAGGTTATACAAGGCGTTAAACGCTTAGGTTTAAAAGAAGAAATCAAAACATCGTTCAAAAAAACTAAAACACAAAAGTTGTTTAAGAAAGCAGTTGTTACTTTAGCTATAACCCTTGCTGTAATTGGCGCTGTATTGTTGGCAAAAAACATAGCAAACAAAGCTCCTAATCATATTTTGCATGAATTAAACGAACAAGGCACAACTAATTGGTCGGAAGCAGATAAAGTATTAGAGGCGCAAGTATTTGCTATAAACCCAGAAAGAGACACTATTATTGAAACACAGCATGGCACTGTCATTTCTATACCTGCTCATTCGTTTTTAAATAAACAAGGCATTGCCGCTAAATCGTCTATTGAAGTGGAAATAAAAGAAGCGATGACACCTTCAGAGATAATGAAAGCAGGTTTAAGCACAACAAGTAATGGAAAATTATTAGAGACAGGCGGTATGTTTTACGTCAATGCCCGTAATGGTGAAGACAATTTAACCATTGATAAGAGCAAGCCCTTAAACGTGAATGTGCCTGCAAATAATGCTAAAAACGACATGATGCTTTTTAAAGGGGAGCGTAAAACAGACGGTACTATTAATTGGGTAAAACCAATGACCATGAAGAAAAAATTAAGTACCGTTGATATTT
>JAYVDU010000422.1:0-3445 GCA_043749245.1 Bacteroidota bacterium
AATTATGCCAGGGCATGGTGGAATTTTAGATCGCTTTGACAGCCTCTTGTTTGTATCTCCCTTTATTTATGCGTATTTGGAGCTGTTTGTGAAATAGCTAAATGTATTCTTCCGCTCCGACGCATTTGTGATGCTTCGGAATGACAATACTCGTATTTAAGTTAAATTAACACGTAGCTTTTAACTACCTCAGCTTTACAAAAGCAGCGGAGCCTGTGTATATGTTGGCGCATATGCTGCGAAGCGGGATTAATTAAACAATGTCACCCTGAACTCGTTTCAGGGTCGCTCCCTCAAAATGATTTAAGTGATATTTTGGGATGCTGAAACAAGTTCAGCATGACGAAAGGAAATATTTAAGTCACAAACTACAAGTCAGCGACAACAGATTTAATTATATGATGTTATTATATTATCATCGCCCATATAAAAGCATGATGGTGTCAAATCGTCCCAACAACATTGCCACTTATCACCATCTCCATAATTAGACTTATTAACACTGTTAGGCTTTCCTCTTGAAACAACCAACATGACGTAATCCATACCTATCCACGATTGATGTTTCACTAATTTATTACACACTTCTATTCCCCAATTTTTATGTTTTTGATAAATATTCCAAGTATATTGTCCGTACTTCTTTTTTAATGCGATTTCAGCTTCTTTCTGTCTTTCAATATCGTTTTTAATGTCTTTTTTAATGTCTTTTTTAATACGAATATTGTAATTAGATTTATTTGCACTATCAATTCTTTGTTTATAATTCACACCCCATGTACCAACTAAATTAACTTCTAATAAACTATCAGATTTACGCAACATATCAGCATTAATTTTTTCATTTTTTTGACGTTCGACCTCACCTTTTTGTTCAGATGGTTCACATGATTGCATAAATGTGAGTATTGACAGCGCTAAAATAAAAACTTTCATTGTTTTGTTTTTTAATGTTTATTCCCTATTGTTTGGATTTCTTAAATGTTGCTCAATATAATATACACCATCATCCTTTACAAATCCTCAATTATTTATTCTTCTTTCAAAAATCCCATTAATCATTCAGCTTCAACACCGCCATAAATGCGCTTTGCGGGATCTCCACATTACCAACGGATTTCATGCGTTTTTTACCTTCTTTTTGTTTTTCAAGTAATTTACGCTTACGGCTAATATCACCACCATAACATTTAGCGGTTACATCTTTACGCATAGCGCTAATGGTTTCGCGCGAAATAATTTTAGCACCAATAGCTGCTTGTATAGGAATTTCGAACTGTTGTTTCGGAATTAATTCTTTTAATTTTTCGCAAATCTTTTTACCAAAATGATACGAGTTACTTCTGTGTATCAAACAGGATAGTGCATCAACTATTTCTCCTTTTAATAAAATGTCGAGTTTCACTAAGTCCGATTCGCGCATCCCTATTGGGTGGTAATCAAACGAGGCATAGCCTTTCGAAATTGATTTTAAACGATCAAAGAAATCAAACACCACTTCGCCTAAAGGCATTTCAAACACGAGCTCTACTCTATCTGCTGTTAAATAATTTTGTGTCACGATGATGCCACGCTTCTCAATACACAGGCTCATTACGGGGCCAATAAAATCCGACTTCGTAATAATATTTGCTTTGATGTAAGGCTCTTCGATATAATCAATACGCGCCGGATCAGGTAAATCAGAAGGATTATTAACCGTCACCACGTCGCCATTTGTTTGATACGCCACATACGATACGTTGGGAACAGTTGTAATCACGGTCATATTAAACTCACGCTCCAAGCGCTCCTGAATAATTTCCATGTGCAACATGCCCAAGAAACCGCATCTAAAGCCAAATCCTAAAGCAAGCGATGATTCTGGTTCCCAGGTTAATGACGCATCATTCAACTGCAACTTCTCCATACTGTAACGCAACTCTTCATAATCTTCTGTATCAATTGGATAAATACCAGCAAATACCATTGGTTTCACGTCTTCGAAACCATTTATACCTTCCGTGCAAGGATTAGCAACGGTGGTTAAGGTATCACCTACCTTTACTTCTTTTGCTTCTTTAATTCCGGAAATAATATACCCCACATCGCCTGTATGCACTACATCACGCGCCTCAGGCTTTAAACGCAATACCCCAATTTCATCGGCATTATATTCCATGCCAGTATTAAAGAATTTTACTTTTTCTCCTTTTTTAATTGAACCATTATATATTCGGAAATACGCTATAATACCGCGGAATGAATTAAATACCGAATCGAACACCAAAGCTTGTAAAGGCGCTTTCTCATCGCCACTTGGCGCGGGAACACGAGCAACAATTTGCTCTAAAATTTCATGTACGCCCTCCCCTGTTTTACCAGAGGCCGACATGATCTCATCTCTGTCGCAACCCAACAAATCAACAATTTGATCTTTTACCATTTCGGGCTCAGCACTTGGTAAATCTATTTTATTTAAGATTGGAATAATTTTTAAATTATGTTCAAGTGCTAAATACAAATTCGAAATCGTTTGTGCTTGTATGCCTTGTGCTGCATCTACTATTAATAGCGCACCTTCGCAAGCAGCAATGGAACGAGATACTTCGTAACTAAAATCAACGTGACCAGGGGTGTCAATTAAATTCAATACATATTTTTCACCATTAAGTGTGTAATCCATTTGTATAGCATGGCTCTTGATGGTAATACCGCGTTCTTTTTCTAAGTCCATATCATCCAAAACTTGTGCCTGCATTTCTCGTTTAGAAATGGTGTTGGTGTATTCTAATAAACGGTCGGCCAAAGTAGATTTACCGTGATCAATATGTGCAATAATGCAAAAGTTACGAATCTGTTTCATGTGTATTTGTGCTTGTGGCAACAAGGCCATTTCATTTGTAAATAGTATAAGAGTGGTAAAGATACACTATTGATAGTGAATTTGGGAATGAGAATGAAAATTATTTAAAGCCTTTTGGGCATCATGCTTTTATGCGTTAAGCCATTTAAATAACACCGTTAGGGGCTTAATATTATTAATAAACTATATCATTAGTGTCCGATTAAAAACTGATTATCATGGCTAAAGCCCTTATTTTACTAGGCATCATAACCCCAGACCTAAGTCTGGGGTTACTAAATGTATCCCATTCATTTTGTGGACTTTAGTCCACTATCTCGGACAACAGTGAAACTATATATCATTTTCAAACATTGCTACAGCGGAGCAAAACATAACGATGTTGTTTAGCTACACTGTAGCCATTTTACAAACATTACTTGAGAAATTAATAATATTTTGCTCCTCCGGAGCAATACTTTAATTTTTTATAAAACCGTCTTTTACTCAACAAAAAGTCCCAAAAAAGACATGCTTTTCGGGACTTTAAATTATAACTAGTACATGCAATAAAACATAGTGTCGGATAAGAAAAATTCAAGTTCGAGGCTTGCGATACCG
>JAYVDU010000423.1:0-3444 GCA_043749245.1 Bacteroidota bacterium
AGAGGTGGAAAATAAGTTAGAAGAGCCGTATGAATTGAGAGGTTCACGTACGGTTCTGTGAGAGGCTTAGGGTGAAATTCCCTTTGCCTACTCGACTAATATCAATCATAATATATAAATAGTTCAAACCACATAGATTCATAGTTAACATAGAATGCTTATTTAACCTATGTTTCCTATGTTTCCTATGTGCCTATGTGTTTTAAAATGGACTATGTATTAATATATTTGGTATAACCATACTTCGGCAGGCTCAGCAACCATAATTTTAATGCGGAGTAATATAACGGTTTTACTAACGTTTTGCAACTATTTACCTTGCAGATTATTTACAGAAAACATCTTAAAAGTATTGATATTACTCGGTTTTTTAGTTACTGAGGAAACTCTATTTATGAAAGAAGTGTTATATCTCTTTATCTTGAATTATGCCATTTTTGTTACTGATTTGTAATTTCATTTTTTTGATTTATAATTTTGGTGAACCGATTTATAATTTCATTTAAATTGCTACAAAACGTAGCAAGCAGTTGCTCTGTTTTTGGCGAGCTTTGGTTTATGATAAAGGAAGTGACTATAGAACATTTATTGCATAAAACACAAGCGCGTGTGTTTATGCGATTTGATAACGATACTGAGGTTATACAGTTAATAAAAAACAATTTGCAGGCTCAATGGAGTGCTACACAACGTGCGTGGCATGTGCCATATAATGCGGGAATGCATGAGCGCATTTGCAAATTATTTGCGCCCTATGGGGTAAGGGTGTTTCAAAAAAACAAATACCAAGCTGTAGCGGAGGTTGTTAAAATAACGGAACCAAAAGAAAAGATAGAGGAAATAAGTTTGAGTAAAGAAACCATTGAACAGATGGTACGGTTTAAATATTGGCTAAAATCGAAGCGATATAGTGAAAACACGGTACACACCTATACGGAAGCATTAACCGTATTTTTAAGGTATTATCATACTAAAGCTATTACGGAAATTACTAACGATGATTTGATACTATTTAATAACGACTATATTTTAGCTAAACAGCTATCGGCTTCGTATCAAAATCAAATTGTAAATGCTATTAAACTATTTTTTAGAACCATAACTGATAAAACATTGGTAATAGATAAGATACACAGGCCAAAGTGCCCTAAGTTATTGCCAAATGTATTGAGTAAAGAAGAAGTGAAAGGTATTTTGGAGGCCTTACCTAATATAAAACATAGGGTAATGTTAAGTTTGATATATAGTTGTGGATTGAGGCGGGGCGAATTATTAAAACTAAAGATCACCGATATTGATTCGAACCGACACTTAATAATTATAAGGCAGGCTAAGGGGCGAAAAGATAGAATTGCACCATTATCGGATAAAATACTAAACCTGTTACGTGAGTATTATAAAGTATATAAACCAAATTTTTGGCTATTTGAAGGGCAAGATAAGCAAAGCCAATACGATGAGCGAAGTTTACAAAACGTATTGAAAAATGCCGTTGAAAAATGTGGTATTACTAAACCGGTTAGTTTGCATTGGCTGCGCCATAGTTTTGCTACACATTTGTTGGAGAATGGAACAGATTTGCGCTATATACAGGAGATACTGGGGCATAGTAGTAGTAAAACAACAGAAATATATACTCATGTGAGCATAAGAAGTATACAAAATGTGATGAGCCCATTTGATAGCTTATAATATATATAGTATATTTATAAAAAAGTATGATGTGCAATTAATTATATAATGTGATTGAGTTGCCGAAGGATTAGATTGAAAGAAGAAAAGAATGGAAACAATAGAAATAATAAAAACAGCTTTAGGTAAAAAATCACCCCAATCTACCCAATACGGTATGCTTGCGGTGATAAAATCACCCCTATAAGCTAGTTATGTGTCACCGTATAAAAATAACCGCCTAGACAAATATGAAATCACAAAACCTTTCTCAATTTAAGACAATATTGCTAATAATATTATCAATTATACTTGTAAAATGTGACGACTTTAATAATCAAAAGGAACAACAAGTTAATACTAAATCTTCCGCGACAATTGAACCATGTGCGCAAGACAGTGTTTGCAAAACAAAGGAAATTATTATAAATTATGACGAGCATTTTGACAATATTATCAAATCAATTAAAAGCAACGACATGAATTATAATTATGTGTATTCTGCCTTTGTACGTCATATTTCAGAGAGAATTGTTGGCTTTGACTCGAAAGGTGAAATAATATATAGATTAGGACCAGACCATGCATTGTCGATTAAAACAAATATTGACACAAAAAACATAAAAGATTTTGACCCTAAAGTTCAAATATTATCAGTTAGCATAATGAAAATATATCAAAAAAACCCATATTAAAAATAGTTTCAAAGAAAACGGCGATCACATAACAGTACCTAAAAAAAATGCTAGAATTAGTATAAGTTTTTTGCCTACAATTGGTCGCTTCGCGAAAGTTTCTTATTTTTATGTAGGCAAAAAAGAGGGCAATATTTCGGCAACTAATAAACATTTGTGGTGGTAGAAAATATTTCGGTTTCAAAACCGCACTTCTTTTAGCTCCAAAACGTTATAGGCAATGCACGCGGACATACCGCAAAAACGAAACTATATGAGAAAACTATATATTTTATTTTTCACAATAACACTTCTCGCATCATGTAAACAAGAGGAGCAAGAACTTCTTGACGATCTAATTGTCAAAACAGGTAGTGAAAAAGTTCGGATTTTTAATACGACTGAAACAGATTCGACCACCAAGCACTTCATTGACTTCGAATTTGAAGAATGTTCAAGAGCCAAAACCGAAAAAGACGCTGCATATATTGCAAGCCGAGCAGCTTTAGTCATCCTTGAAAAACTAGATAAAGTTAAATTAGACGAAAACGAGGCCATAAGAATAAAATTTATCAATCCTAATTATCCCAATTCTTCGGCTAATGACCTCGACAATTATTATCACTTTGACATAGCCGATTTAAAAAATGCAGAAACGTTTATATATTTAAGTGAAAATATGATACGCGGCTATTATTTAGGAGACTATTCCTTTTTCATCAAAAACAAAATAGATTCAGCCGAAATTAACATTGTAGACTCTCTACTAAACATTGCCCTTCCTAAAAGTAAACCAATGACAAACTTCGTTTTCTTTAAGTTTGCGACAATGAGCGATACTTTAGGAAATGAATACACCGCTATCTTAAATAAAATTACAACAAAGGACGGCGAACAATCTGTCACAATCTTATTTAATAATCAAACAAAAAAAATCGCACAAATAAATTAAGTGCGGACACGGTTAGAAGAACTGTGTGTCGTGCACGGCCTATAACAGCACCTAAAAAAAATGCTAGCATTAGTATAAGTTTTTTGCCTACAATTTGCCGCTTCGCGAAAGTTTGTTATTTTTATGTAGGCAAAAAAGAGAACAGTA
>JAYVDU010000424.1:0-3443 GCA_043749245.1 Bacteroidota bacterium
TATACCTCATTTAGGGTATCCATTGAACTTTAAATAAATACTATATTTAGTAGCTTATTTATGACAACTCTTAACACCTTAAAGCTTGGGCAAACAGCCACAATTATCGAATTTACCGATGAATTTTTGTCACGTAAATTTATTGAAATGGGCTGTATTCCTGGCGAAAAAGTAAAATTGGCAAACATCGCTCCCTTTGGAGACCCTATTGCTATTGAGGTTGCAGGCTATTTGTTAAGTATGCGAAAACATGAAGCTTCTACCGTTGTAGTAAAAATAAATCCCGAAAATAATGTAGCCAATTGTGATGTCTAAAAATCCTGACATATCTATTGCGTTATTAGGGAATCCCAATAGTGGGAAATCTACGCTGTTTAATTCGTTAACTGGACTAAGCCAAAAAACAGGTAATTACCCGGGAGTAACAGTTGATAAAAGTATTGGAAATTATACGTTCAATCAAACGAAATACGTCGTAACAGATTTGCCTGGCACTTATAGTTTATTTCCAAAATCAATGGATGAGGAAGTAACCTGTAAAACCGTCGTCAGTAAGTTACATGATAAAATAGATGTGATTGTTATTGTGGTTGATGCAACTAATCTCAAACGCCATCTCTTACTCGCCACTCAAATTATTGATTTAAAAAAGCCAACGGTTTTGGTTTTAAATATGATTGATGAGGCTCGTAAAAACAACATCACCATCTATACCGAAGAACTTGAAAAATTATTAGGAATCCCAGTAATATCAGTCAATTCAAGGAATAAGGAAGGAATTCCAGAATTGAAATTAGCCATTACCAAAGCTCGTATTTCAGATACTGTATTATATAATTTTCAATCCGTTAGCAAAATACTTGCCCAGTTTAACTCATACGAAAACCTTATTCAATCTCAGTTTGATACGCACACTCATCAAAAAATATCGTTAAAAGAATTTGAATTAGAAGATAACATTTACCGTTTTTCTAAACTTAATTACATCATAGCCAAGTGTGTTAAGCAACCCGAACAATTACTAAAAAGTACGACACAAAAACTTGACGCTTTTTTTACCCATAAAATTTTTGGCTTTGCATTTTTCTTTATTATTCTTTTAGTTATTTTTCAGTTCATTTTTTTTATTGCTGAATACCCTATGACTTGGATAGAGGAAGCTTTCGCTTACTTAATGAATTTAACAGCAACCTCTTTACCAAAAGGGCAATTAAATGACATGTTTGTAAATGGCTTATTAGCAGGCCTTAGCGGCATTATTGTTTTTGTGCCACAAATTGCGTTATTGTTTTTCTTTATCGCTATCCTCGAGGACACAGGCTATATGGCAAGGGCAAGTTTTATTTTAGATAAAGTAATGCGTCGTTTTGGCTTAAATGGAAAATCTGTTATTCCCATGATAAGCTCTGTGGCCTGCGCTGTTCCATCTATTATGAGTGCTCGTACAATTAGTAATTGGAAAGATAGAATCATCACTATCTTAGTAACGCCCTTAATTAGTTGTTCAGCACGCTTACCGGTTTATACTTTGTTAATTGGCATTATGTTCGCAGGCAAGCAATCTGTTGGGATTTTTAATTATCAGGGTTTGGTGTTGATGGGCTTGTATTTATTAGGATTTGCGGCAGCCTTAGCAGCAGCTCTGGTTTTAAAGTATACTTTAAAAACAACCGAGCAAAGTTATTTCATTATGGAATTACCTGTTTACCGAAAACCTCAATGGCAAACGGTTGGCACTGTTGTTTTAAATAAAGTAAAAGTATTTTTATTTGATGCAGGTAAAATCATTTTAGCTATATCCATTGTTCTGTGGTTTTTAACAAGTCATGCGCCTAATAGTGCTTTTGAAAAAATAGAACAAAACGCTATACAGAATTCGCGCATTAGTAAAGGCGAAATAAATTCACAAAAATTAGAAGCGTCATATGCTGGGATTTTAGGAAAAAAAATGGAGCCCTTCATTAAGCCCCTTGGTTTTGATTGGAAAATTGGCATCTCTCTGATTACGTCCTTTGCTGCACGCGAAGTATTTGTAGGAACGATGGCAACTATTTATAGTAGCGGAGATTCAGATAATACTGAAACGTTAAGAGAAAAATTAATTTCACAAAAAAATTATCAAACTAATTTGCCTGTTTATAATAGCGCTGTTTGCTGGTCGTTATTAGTGTTTTATGTCTTCGCCATGCAATGCATGAGTACACTGGCTACAACGTATCGCGAAACAAAGCACTGGAAATGGCCGGCTATACAATTAGCCTTTATGAGTGGGTTAGCGTATCTTTCTTCTTTATTAGTTTATCAGATATTAAGTTAAACTACTTAAGGCGCTCAAAAAATATCTTTTTATCTTTTCCATAGATGAAAAAGAAACAAAAAATCTAGTCAAAAATATGCTCCATGCTCTTCTCGGAATTCTACGATTTTTACGTTCCGCTATCACTACACTAAAATCTTGAATTCTCGATTCACCGCTACTCTGCTCGCATTTTTGACAGCCCTGCTCTCTTGTTCTATTCAACTTTTTCTTAAAACAGAATCTATTTTCATTAAGAGGAAATCCTTAAAAATAAAACTATACTATAATTATTTTCCTTCACAAGAAAAAACATAAAAAGACACTGCGTTTTCTTGCTGACACTACTTATACGTTTTTGTCATTGATGATGGCGTACAAATAATAAAATCACCCGAGTCGTTTGATTCAGCCTCTAATTGATTAATGTCGTTTTGTTCAGTAGAAGAAATTACTAAGATTTTTAAATCCGGATTTTGTTGTTTCAAATACCATTCAATCCCTTGGTGATTGTTACTATGATATGCTCCGTTATAGTGTATAAAAGTTTGTCCCATTGACCAATTTTTTAAAATAAAATAAGCCATTGTTGCATCCTTTATGGCTTGCGATTTCGGAAGATTTTCTCCACCATGTCCGCCTGCATTTTCAAATATATCTTTATAACATTTTAAAGTACCATCATATTTAAAAGGCAAAGGCGCTATCCATTTTTTAGCTTCCGCATCAATGCTATCTAAGGCAGCTACACCTCTAGAGTATACTAAATTAGCATAACGGCGAGGAATGTTATCTGCTATAAATTTTAGTTTATTAGTTTTAGCAAAATCTAAAAGTGGCTTATAATCAGTTCCGAAATTAGTCCAAAGTTTTACTTCGTCTTTCAATGTTTTCTCACTTAGTTTTCCTGCAAGGTATTCGTTAAGTGCAAGTTGATCATCTGCCTCAAACATCTCTGCACCTAATGTTAATTTTTCTTTTTTATCTATAAACACATCCTGTGTCAATTCTTTTTGTAACCAATGGCAAATAGGATTATCATGCAACTCGCCAAACAAAATAATATCAGCTTTTTTAGCTTCGGTTAAAAGTTGATTATAATCTGTCTTTTTTCCTTTGCTGTCATATATAATATAAGCGTCTTTGT
>JAYVDU010000425.1:0-3436 GCA_043749245.1 Bacteroidota bacterium
CCTTTGTATCTTTCCATTGTATCTCTTATTTTGATACAATCTTAAACATACACAACGCAGTATATCTGCATTGGCGAATAAAATATCTAATCCTTTAATAGTTTTCCAACACCTGGGGGGAATTGACAACCTGTTATTTTACGTCCAACCTAAAATTAATTCAAACACGATTGTTTATGAACTGAATACTGATAAGGATGGAAATATCAATGAAAAAGAACCTATAAAAGTGTATTGGATTAAGTATGCAAAAGATGGTAAGATCGATGCTTTAACTTATATACAAAGAAATTATGCCTATGGCGTTCAAACCAAGATGATTGATAAAGAGAAGAAGTCGTTTAGTTTTGAATTTGTTTCTTACCACAAAAGACAGTTTTACTTACTAAAATCTGCTACAGATAATAAATATCATGCTTATGAGTATGTAAATAATAAATTAAGCATCCTCAATAATATTTTCATAAAAATAGAGGGCGGAACATTTTGGGTTCCCAATGTAAAATCTGTAGAGGTTAAAGCTAAAGACCCTATTAATTCAGACCTTTTGACGGAAGTAATATAGCCCTAAATAGTTTGTAAGGTTTTTAATTTTCAAACGACTTACTCTATAATAACTATTAAAAAAAACATATGAAAACAATGTATTTTAACCTAACACAGAAATTGTCTAATCTTCAAGACATTCCTTTATTATTAATTCGTTTGGTTCTTGCTTATGGCTTTTATGGCCCGGCAATGATGAAGTTAAACGATGTTGGGGCAATTGCTGAGTGGTTTACAAGTATAGGAATGCCAGCACCAACCTTTAATGCATACTTGGCAACATATACTGAGGTATTAGGGTTTGTATTGCTTACGTTAGGATTAGGTACACGCTTCATCTCAATTCCCTTAATTATTACAATGATCGTAGCAATAAAAACGGTGCATTGGGTAAATGGATTTGCTGCTTCAGACAATGGATACGAAATTCCTTTATACTATATGATAATGCTTATTACCTTATTATTTAAAGGAGCAGGAAGATTGAGTGTTGATCATTTCATTAGCAAAAAATTAAATAAATAACTATGACCGGACACATTATAAAAAATCTTGTTGAAATAAAAGACTTGTTGAAAGGCTTATCGCAAGAACAATACAGTCGAAAATTAGAAATATTGACGGATGCTTCCATCGGTCAACATGTTAGGCATATATTGGAATTTTACCAATGTTTATTTAATGGAGAAAAAAATAAAGAAGTTAATTATGACGCACGCCAACGTGATTTGAAATTGGAAACGGATATTCATTTTACAACTAAAACAATAGACAATATTGTAAATGCATTATTAGAAGTTAAAAGTGATTTTCCAGTAACTTTCATTGCAGATTACTCTACTTCAGAAGGTCAAAAGCCTGAGCAAATTCAGTCTTCTTTTTACAGAGAGCTGGCTTATAATTTAGAGCATAGCGTGCATCACCAAGCCCTGATTAAAGTTGCAATAACTGAGATGCAATTAACAGCGCTTGTAAAAGATACTTTTGGTTATACACCTTCAACAATAAGGCATTTAAACAAAATATGTGCACAGTAACCTACATACCTAAGTCAAATGGTTTTTATTTTACTTCCAGTAGAGATGAAAAGTCAAGCCGTGCAACAATTCCGCCTGTTAGTTATAACAAAAACGGAATTGAACTGATTTATCCTAAGGATGAATTAGCTGGCGGTACATGGATTGCATCGAGTATTACAGGAAAAACGGCATGCTTACTTAATGGCGCATTTATAAATCATCATAAGCGAAATGACTATATAAAAAGTAGAGGCTTAATTTTATTAGATAGTTTCAATTACAATAATGTTATTGAGTTTTCCGAAAAGAGTGATCTCATAAATATAGAGCCATTTACCCTATTAACTCTCGATTACTCTTCAGGTAATTTGGATGAATTCTACGAATTTAGATGGGATGGGAAAAACAAGCACCTGAAGCAATTACAAAATAACGTACAACAAATATGGTCTTCCGCTACTTTATATTCCCCTTCTATTCAATTAACGAGGGAACAATTATTTGAAAAATGGCTTAGTAATCATAAAGAATTTGAAGACAAAATGATTTTAGGTTTTCATAACTGCAAGCATGGGCTTAATAGTTCAGATGATATTATAATGAAAGGAGATGGAGATTTGATGACTTTAAGTATTTCTCAGATTCAACTCGACAATGGTAGCGCTAATTTTAGTTACTATGATATTATTAATGATAAAAACCATAAAGTTAAACTAACAAAAAGTGAATTTGCAAATGCATAACGGAATTGCGATAACATTAGCATGGCCTGAAACGCTTTGTAAACAAGCCGGAGCGTGGTATGACAAACCATTAAAGATGTTAGGATTGAATAAATCTAACTATTACAGAGTAGGTCATGCAGCCATTGTTCTAATCGATGCTGAGGCAGGAGATTGTCATTATTTTGATTTTGGAAGATACCATGCCCCTTATCAACATGGTAGAGTTAGAAGCGCTCACACAGACCATGATTTAGAAATGAAAATAAAAGCTATTATCTCTCAAGATGGAAGATTAGAAAATTACAATGAAATTTTATTGGAACTTTTCAATAACGAATCGTGCCACGGATCGGGAAAGCTTCATGCGTCTTATTGCCACGTGAATTTTGAAAATGCTTATTACAAAGCAAATGAAATGCAATCTATTTCACCAATTCCCTATGGCCCTTTTTTACCACAAGGAACGAACTGTTCTCGATTTGTAAATACAGTTGTATTAGCAGGAAAACCTAAATGGTATTATAGATTGGTTCTCGCCTATCCGAAAACTTTAAGCCCAACTCCTATTGGTAACGTAAAATCATTATCAAATTATTCTACAGTTGGAATTAAAATACAAACTAATGAAATTTTGAAACCAAAATTTAAAGCCACAATTACATTCGCCCATGAATCAAGCAGAAGAGCATTATAAAATTTTGCCTCGTCCACAAAAACCAAACCATCTTCCAAGTAATATTCATTGGTTAAGTGGTGAAGGGTGTGGATCATGGTTTTATATTGAGAATGTAAAAAGCGCATTTAAAATCTCAAGATATAGCCCTGAAGGTAAACTCGAATGTAAAGGGATTTTTGAACAAGTCGCAGGCAAGGACATTGAAATAAACGAATCTTTTGAATTTACTTATTTAAGCCACTGTTCAGAAGTAAATATCATTCAAAGTAATCAAAATTTAAAATTTAAATTAATTAGTAAATGCTAAAATACATTTCAATTATATTATTTACCCTTATTGCAATTTTTGCTAATGCACAAAACGACACTTTTAATATAAGGATTAGATATTTTATTCGCCAATGCAGATATACTGCGTTGTGTATGTTTAAGATTGTATCAAAATAAGAGATACAATGGAAAGATACAAA
>JAYVDU010000426.1:0-11121 GCA_043749245.1 Bacteroidota bacterium
TTTTCCTGAGCCATTTGTAATAACCAAGCAGACTCAGCTAAGAACACCAATCTGTTTTCTTTATCATAAGCAATGTGATTAGCTTTATCAATTAAAAATTCTTCTAATTTCTTTTTATCATGGCATTCAATCCAAAGGGCTTTGTATAAATTGATGCTATCGTAACCACAAGATGCGTTGTACTCCGATTTTAAACGATGCTGAATAACCTCAAACTGTAAGGCTCCCACAGTACCAACCACTTTTCGTCCATCTGTTTTTTTTGTAAATAATTGTGCTACTCCTTCATCCGTTAATTGCTCCAATCCTTTTTGCAATTGTTTTGTTTTCATTGGATCAAGATTAGTTACATATTTAAACAACTCTGGCGAGAAGCTTGGTATGCCTTTGAAATTAAACTTTGCTCCTTCTGATAATGTATCACCAATTTTAAAATTACCCGCATCATACAAACCAATCACATCACCTGGATATGACTCATCAATCACTGATTTTTGTTGTGCCATAAAGGCGGTAGGATTACTAAAGCGCATATCTTTTCCTTCGCGTACGTTGTAATAATATTTGTTGCGTTCAAATTTGCCTGATACAATTCTTAAAAACGCAATACGATCGCGATGTTTGGGATCTAAGTTGGCATGAATTTTAAAAATGAATCCACTGAATTTTGAAGAATCCGGTTCGATATGTCCTGCGACATCTGTATCTCTGCCTTGAGGCGTGGGCGCTATCTCTACAAAGCAATCCAACAATTCTTTGATACCAAAATTATTAACGGCACTGCCAAAAAACACAGGACTTACATTTGCTTTTAAATATTCTCTTTTATCAAAATCATCATACACGCCATCAATCAAAGTAATATCATCACGCAATTGATTAGCGAAATCTTCGCTCATGTATTTTTCTATTTCACTATCATTTACATTATCTAACACCACACTTTCTTCCACCGTTGTTTTACTATCGCCTTGAAACAATGATAATTTTTTTTCGTATAAATTATAAACGCCTTTAAAGGATTTGCCAATACCGATAGGCCAAGTAAGAGGGCGTACTCTGATTTTTAATTCTTTTTCAATTTCATCTAACAAATCAAAAGGGCTTTGTCCCTCACGATCCATTTTATTAACGAATACGATTACGGGTGTATTACGCATACGACAAACCTCTAACAACTTACGTGTTTGAGGCTCTACACCCTTCACACAGTCAATCACCATAATTACACTATCCACTGCTGATAGTGTACGGTAAGTATCTTCTGCAAAATCTTCGTGACCAGGGGTATCTAAAATATTGACTTTAAAATCGCGGTAATCAAACGCCATAACGGATGTTGAAACAGAGATACCACGTTGCTTTTCAATTTCCATGAAATCGGAAGTGGTTGCTTTTTTTATTTTATTTGACTTTACGGCACCCGCTGTTTGGATGGCTCCACCAAATAATAATAACTTTTCGGTAAGGGTTGTTTTACCAGCATCGGGATGGGCAATAATGGCAAAGGTTTTACGCTTATGTAATTCGTCTAAAAAACTCATGTTGTATTAAAAATTAAGATGGTAAATATAGTAAAAAACAAGGAAGGGTTTGATGCCAATTCTCATTCTAAAATTGACATAGATTACAAATAGTTCTTTGACAAAACGGTAATTTTTTTTATTTTATTATCTTTTGCTTGACCAAAAGATACAAAAGTCAAGGCGAAAAGCCATATCCATTTTTTCTTCGCTCAAAGAGCCGTCGCAATACCACCAGAAAAATCTGTATATCGCTCCTTTTATTCATATTTTTTTTATTTTACCTTTCGGGATAAATGAGTGCTTCGCAATTCGCCAAAACCAGCCGCACCACTACCAACGTATGCATTAGTTTATTTAACTCAACTTTACTAAAAACATCTAAGTATCTTACAAACCATCTCATAAAAAAAGCTTTTCTTGCGAAAAGCTTTTTTTTAATTTAAGATATATTATTGTCCGCCGTGGCAGTTTTTATATTTTTTACCGCTTCCACAAAAACAAGGATCGTTGCGGCCTAAGGTTGCTTCTACGCGAATAGGCTGTTGTTTGGGCTTTTGAGGCTCTTGTTGTTCTTTCGCTTCTTCTTCGCTTCTGCTTTCAACTAATTTTTCTTTAGGTTTTTGCTGAACTTGCTCTTGCGTAAAACGTGCTTGAGGTAATTTAGGTTTAGATGCATTTGTATTTTCTTCAACAGGCAAACCACCTTTCATTAAAAATGAAATAATATCTTTACTCGTTTTAGCAATCATCTGTCTGAACAAATTAAATGATTCTAATTTATAAACTACCAATGGATCTTTTTGTTCTAACGCTGCATTTTGAACCGATTGTTTTAAATCGTCCATTTCACGTAAATGCTCTTTCCACGAATCATCAATCATTGATAAGATAATTGTTTTCTCGAAAATAGCTACTAATTCTCGTCCTTGAGAATCATACGATTTTTTTAAATTAGCCATCACTTGTATCGAACGAATGCCATCCGTAAAAGGAGTTACAATGTTTTCGAAATTATTATTCGGATTGGTGTAAACATCTTTCACAACAGGGAAAACAGTTTCAGCAATTTGTGCTGTTTTGAAATGATAATGTTTTTCACCTGCTTCAAATAAGCGTTGTACTAAATCATTTTCTTTTCCATTTAAAAATTCTTTTTCAGTGAATGGAGATTCAATGCCAAAGTTTTTGATACATTCAAATGTGAAGCCTTCGTAATCTCTAATCGCATGGTATTCCATAACGATGCTATCCGCTACTTCGTAAACCATGTTAGCGATATCAATACTTAATCTATCTCCGTAAAGTGCATTACGACGGCGTTTATAAACCACATCTCGTTGTGCATTCATCACATCATCGTATTCAATTAAACGTTTACGAGTACCGAAATGATTTTCTTCTACTTTCTTTTGTGCACGTTCGATTGATTTAGAAATCATAGAGTGTTGAATCACTTCGCCTTCCTCTAAACCCATTCTATCCATTAACGAGGCAATACGCTCGCTACCAAATAAACGCATTAAGTTATCTTCTAAAGATACAAAGAATTGAGAAGAACCAGGGTCTCCCTGGCGACCAGCACGACCGCGTAACTGTCTGTCAACACGGCGAGACTCGTGACGTTCTGTTCCAATGATTGCTAAACCACCCGCTTCTTTCACTCCTGCTCCTAATTTAATATCTGTACCACGACCAGCCATGTTAGTAGCAATAGTCACTGTTCCGGCTTGCCCTGCTTCAGCAACGATATCAGCTTCTTTAGCGTGTAATTTGGCATTTAATACATTGTGTTTGATGCCTCTTAATTTAAGCATACGGCTTAATAATTCAGAAATCTCTACACTGGTTGTACCTACTAATACCGGACGACCTTCAGCTACTAATTTCGCTGTTTGTTCAATCACGGCATTGTATTTTTCACGTTTAGTTTTGTAAACCAAATCTTGGTCATCCTTACGTGAAATATCGCGGTTAGTAGGAATTACAACCACATCTAATTTATAAATATCCCAAAACTCGTTTGCTTCTGTTTCGGCAGTACCAGTCATACCAGCCAATTTATTATACATACGGAAATAGTTTTGTAACGTAACCGTTGCATAAGTTTGAGTGGCTGCTTCAATTTTTACATTTTCTTTTGCTTCTAAGGCTTGGTGCAGACCATCACTATAACGACGACCTTCCATGATACGCCCTGTTTGCTCATCTACAATTTTAATTTGTCCATCAGCAATTACATATTCCTGATCAATTTCAAATAAGGAGTATGCTTTTAATAATTGATTTACGGTATGAATACGTTCGCTTTTCACACTAAAATCACGCATCAACAATTCTTTACGAGCAATTTTTTCTTTCGGATCTGCAAACGTTTGTTTTTCCAAATCGGCAATTTCTCCACCTACATTAGGGATGATAAAGAAATGTGGATCGTCCGAACTAGCTGTCATTAAATCAATGCCCTTCTCTGTTAAATCAACCGTATTATTTTTTTCATCGATTACAAAAAACAAATCCTCATCAATTTTATGCATTTCCTTTTGTTGGTCTTGCATATAATAGTTTTCGGTTTTTTGCAATAAGGCTTTTACTCCTGGCTCACTTAAATATTTAATAATAGCGCCACTTTTTGGCAACCCTCTAAATGCTCGTAATAAAGGGATACCAGCTTCTTTTTCATTTCCTTCTGCAAATAAGCGTTTCGCATCTGTTAAGCAAGATTGTACCATTGCTTTTTGGGCTGCTAATAATTTTTCAACACGAGGTTTAAATTCCATGAACTCATGTTTATCTCCTGTTGGTGTTGGCCCTGAAATAATCAACGGTGTACGAGCATCATCAATTAATACGCTATCCACCTCATCCACAATGGCGAAATTATGTTTACGTTGCACCAACTCAGATACTTCGCGCGTCATGTTATCTCGTAAGTAATCAAAACCAAATTCGTTATTTGTACCGTATGTAATATCTGCTAAATAAGCCGTACGACGCTCATCTGTGTTAGGATCGTGTTTATCAATACAATCAACGCTTAATCCATGAAACTGAAATAATGGGGCATTCCACTCGCTATCACGTTTTGCTAAATAATTATTTACAGTAACTACATGCACTCCACGACCTGATAAAGCATTTAAAAATACAGGTAAGGTAGACACGAGTGTTTTACCTTCGCCCGTTGCCATTTCGGCAATTTTACCTTGATGTAAAACAGAACCACCAATCAACTGCACATCATAATGTACCATGTTCCAAAGTACTTCAGTTCCTGCGGCCATCCATTTGTTTTTCCACGCCGCTTGTTCTACACGGATTTCAATGTTCTTGTGAGTTCTTGCTAATTCTCTATCATAAGCAGAAGCTGTTACAACAACTTCTTCGTTTTCAGAAAAACGACGAGAGGTATCTTTTAAAATAGCATACGCTTCTGGTAAGATTTCCGTTAAAGTTTCTTCAATGGTTTTAGTGATTTCTTTTTCTATCACATCAATTTCTTTGTACAAATCTTCTTTGGCATCAATATCCAAATCATCTATTTGATCAATGCGGGTTTTAAGATCACTCACCTTATTTTGGTCAGACCTGATAGCATCTTGTATTTTCTCCTTTAAGGCGTCTACTTTAGCACGTAACTGATCGTTAGATAAACTAGCAAGTGTAGGATAAATTTCTAAAATTTGATCAACTTGTGGTTGAATGGTTTTAATATCTTTTTCGGATTTTGTGCCGAAGAATTTTTTCAGGAACGTTAACATAATATTATTTGAATTTAAGCTAACGAAAGTAAACATTTTTAAGATGCCAAAATCATATTTTTTTGTAAAAAAAATGGGTCATCTAAAGAAAAAACAAGTATTTCTTTATCACCGTTTTTATATCCCAACTATTTTGTATCTACTCAAAAAATCAATCTCTTTTACGTTTTTTTCCTTGACGAAAAAAAGTAACAGTGGAAATAAGAAGTGCATATTTGGGCCAGCAAGTGCGTGGTTCAAGCCAAAACACCAAATCCGTTTTTCCTCGCACGTACAACGCTTCAACTCCACCGGAAAAACTAGGATTTCGCACTGTTTTGGCAAAGCCAGCCGCACCATTACCAACGCATGCAGTAAATTTAATGGAAGGTATTTATTTGATTTCACTAAGAGCCTGTTTAAAATTTATCTAATAATTTTGTTATGTGTCTTTTTGGCTATCCCGATAAATCGGGATTAAATTTTTCGAGATAGTAGCCAACTATCTCTGCAAAATCTGCCTCTTTTCGCTCAAAAACACATTATAACAATTATTACAATATAAACTTAAACAGGCTCTAATAAGTATTGGATTTAGCCTTGAATCAAAAAAAATTTAACCAGTTATTGTCCAAACTCAACCACTTACAAAATAATAAACTCAACCAAATTATTATTTGTATTTTAGTAATGGTGAATCCATTCTTATCTATATCTAAAGTTGTTATAACACACATCGCTGTTGGGTTACTTTTATTAACTCAAACAACTGTTTTTGCGCAACAATATAACTTTAAGGGATACTCGGTAGAAAACGGATTACCCTATATACAGATCTTTACTATTTTTCAAGATAGCCACGGTTACTTATGGAGTGGCGGTTATGGCGGGTTAAGTAAATTTAACGGCAAAACCTTTCAAAATTTTTCGCCTAAAAATGGATTGGCAAATCATTTTGTAAATTGCATTACAGAAGATAAAAACCATCAAATTATTATTGGTACCATTGATGGATTATCGGTACTAAACAACAACACATTCAAAAATTACCATGTAAAAGATGGGCTACCATCTAAAAACATTACAGCTGTATGTGCTGATTTTTCTGGTAACACGTGGATTGGCACAACTAAGGGATTATGTATTTATAAAAACGGACATCTTAAATTATACGAAGCTCTAAAAAACCAAGCCATTAACTGCTTGTATCCTACTAGTCAAAATGGATTATGGGTTGGCACTAACAGCGGACTATTTAATGTGAATAATGGCACACTCACGCAATATAGCACTGTTAATGGCTTAGTTGACAATGCTATTAATTGCGTTAGTCAAAAAACAACTACCAAAGAATTATTTATTGGCACTAAAAATGGTTTAAGTATCCTTAATCTATCCACACAAAATTACACTAATTACCATGTGATTAATGGCTTATTAGATGAGGACGTAACTGTTATTACAACAGCGCCTGAAGGCTTAGTATGGATAGGTTCTAAAAGCGCGTTGGTTAATTTTGATGGCAAAACGTTTTCCTATTTTTCTATACGACAAGATAATAACACCAATCACATTCGCTCACTCATTATTGATTATGAAAATAATTTATGGATTGGCACGCATAATGGCTTATACAAATTTAGAGATAAAGGATTTACCAGTTATGCCAAACAAGAAGGTTTAGGTGGTGCATTTATTTATCAGATATTGGAAGACAAAGAACTCAATTTATGGATAACCACGGAAAACAATGGTATTTATAAATATGCAAACGGTTACTTTAAAAATTATACATCTAAAGAGGGGTTACTAAGCAGTAACGTACCCTCTGCATTACTTGATAAATCGGGTCAGTTATGGTTTGGCACAAACAGAGGCATTTCAAAGTTTGTTAATGATAAATTTGAAAATATAAGTTATGGCAGCAATTTTAAATTGGAAGCACCCATTAGTTGTTTGTTTCAAGACTCCAAACAACGCATTTGGGTTGGTGGTCAAAATGGATTATGCTGTATGGAAAAACACAATCAAGCTTACTTAACAACCTATTACAAATTACCAACGCTCATTAAGGATTATACTATTTGGGCCATTAATGAAGACCCTCAAGGAAATATATGGCTAGGGACTTATTTAGCAGGGATTTTTAAATTAGAAAATAAACAATTTGTTAATCAACAAGCACTGTTTAATACAGACATAGAATCAGCACTCGAAATAGAATTTGATTCGACAGGCGTGATGTATGCTGCGACATTAAATGGCGTGCTGATGTATAATACCAAAACAAAGTACACCAAATTCATTTCTGAAAAAGATGGTTTAGCTTCCGAACTCGTGTATAGCCTAAAGATGAGTAAAAATAAAAAATACTTATGGGCGGGTACTAATCAGGGTATTAGTAAAATAAATACGTCGAAATTAAAACAAGATATAATTGAAATTACATCCTTCAACAAGGCTGATGGATTTGAAGGCGTTGAATGCAATACGCATGGCATATATGAAGATCAATCGGGGCATGTTTGGTTTGGCACTGTAAACGGACTAATTAAATATTCTCCAATTGAATTTAAACCAAACGATAATTTATCAAGAACAACCATTAGCAAAATACAACTTGCTTATGAAGATACTCTATTAGCAGATAGTTCGAAGCTTGCTTATGATTTAAACAACATTACATTTTATGTGGACGGTATTAGCTTAACAAATCCAAACAAAGTGTTATACACTTATAAGCTCGAAGGTTTTGACAAAAATTATAGTCCGTACACGGATGTTAACTTTGCTAAATACGATAATTTACTTGCCGGAAAATATACCTTTAAAGTAAAAAGTTGCAATAGCGAAGGCATTTGGAATATAGAACCTACTACTTTTTCGTTCGAAATAAAAGCGGCCTTTTATAAAACCTGGTGGTTCACTGTTGCTCTCTTAGTATTGATTATAGGCATTGTATATGCCATCTTTAAAATACGGTTACATCAAATACAACTTAAACAAAAAACAGAATTTGATACCCAAGTAGAAGTATCGAAAGCAGAGCTGAAAGCACTGCGTGCTCAAATGAATCCTCACTTTGTGTTTAACTCTTTAAATTCCATTCAGCATTATATCCTCAATAGCAAAGGAGAAGAAGCGGTTCGTTACTTAAATAAATTTGCTAAATTAATTCGCATCATTTTAAACAACTCCGAAAAGCCCACTGTTACTATCAACGAAGACATTGAAGCCTTAACGCTTTATTTGGAATTAGAGAAAATGCGTTTCGAAAATAAATTCAGTTATTCCATTCATGTGAATGATGGTATTGATGGCGATTATGATGAAATACCACCAATGCTTATTCAGCCGTATTTAGAAAATGCTATTTTGCATGGCATCAATCCAAAAGAAGGGCAAGGACACATTAATGTAGAAATAAGTTTGATTAATGCGTTTATTAAAATTTCTATTATTGATGATGGTATTGGCAGAGATAAATCGAAAGCCATTCAGAGTTTACAACCAAGTGCAAGGCACAAATCCTTAGGCATGAAAATAACTAAAGATAGAGTGCGCATATTAAATACGATTCATAAGTCAAATTTAAACGTAAATATTATAGATTTGTATAACAGTAATAAAGAATCCATAGGAACACAAGTAGATTTATATATACCATACATTAAATAAAAAAGTCCCTCTAAATCTCCCCAGAGGGGGAGACTTGAACAAATAAAAAACTCAGAAAATAAATTAGAATAAATAATAATAAACAAAGTGAGCGTTCTAAAAGCCTCCCCCTTTGGGGAGGTTGGAGGGGCTCCAATATAAATATGAAAACATTAATCATAGAAGACGAACAAAAAAGCCGCGAGATGCTGGCTACATTGATCAAAAAAAACTTCCCACAATTAACCATTGTTGGCTTAGCTAAAAATGTTGCCGAAGGCGTTGAGTTTATCAATACGCTTAGTCCGGACTTAGTGTTTTTAGATATTAGTATGCCTGATGGTACCGGCTTTGACGTGCTCGAAAAAACACAGGGATTAAAATTCGATATTATTTTTACAACCGCTACTGATAAGCATGCCTTAAAAGCCATTAAATACAGTGCTTGCGACTACTTATTAAAACCGATTGATGTTGATGAACTTAAACCGACAGTTGACAAACTCATTGAAAAACATGCTTCCAAAACACCAACGATGCCAAGTATGGAGAACTTGCAATTCTTAATTCAGAATTTAAAACGTGCGGATGATAACTATAGCAAGATAACGTTACCGACTGGTAATGCTTATGAAATAGTAAATATCAAAGACATTATTCGTTGCGAGGCCGATGGAAGTTACACGAATTTTATTTTAATAGGTGGCAAAAAGCTTATGGTGTCTGCTAGTATGAAGCATTACGAAGATTTATTACCTGCTAACGATTTTATCCGTATTCATCATCATCACCTCATTAACATCAATCATGTACTTCGTTTTTTAAAGGTAGATGGCGGTTATGCAATTATGAGCGACAATTCGCAATTAGAAATTAGTCGCCGAAAAAAAGATGCTTTTTTAGAGCGATTGAATGCGGTATAGCGAAGCCCCTCTAAATCGAACCAAAGGGGAGACTTATAACTCTAATACCGAGTAAATAAAAAATATTAATATTTTATTTCACTCTATAAGTTAAGTTTAAGTTCCGACTCCTCCCCTTCGGGGAGGTTGGGTGGGGCTTTTTACCGAAAGCCCTCAAAAGCTCCTAAACCAAATAACGAAAAATCATACTTTATGGGATCCTTACTATCAAAGGATTTTAGAACGGTAGTGATTTCTTCTACTGCTTGCCAATCATTTTGCGTGCGTGTTAGTAATCCTAATTTCCTACTAACATTTCCAGTATGCAAATCCAAGGGCAAACATAATTGATGTGGCTTAATGGTTTTCCATATTCCGAAATCAACACCAAATTTATCCTGACGAACCATCCATCTCAAAAACATACAAAGCCTCTTAGCGCTTGATTTGACAGCTGGATTAGAGACATGCTTTTCTACACGGTGCAAATGAGTCGGTTCTAAAAATAAAGTTCTGAAATTAACAATCGCTTGTTTTACATTCGGTTCATTCTCTGAAAAGGACTTTGAAAATGCTCCTTCTAAACCATGATGTTTAGTATAAAGATGTTTAAGTGCTTGCAAAAAGAAAACACAATCACCCGCATTAAACGTACGGTGCACAAAATCAGAAAAACGCAATGCATCTTTTTTCGTGAAATTTAAAATAAAATCATGGGGTTCATTATTCATTAAACGCATAAGGCTATTGCCATTTTTAATAATGGAGAAACGCTGTCCCCAAGCAATAGTAGCCACTAACAACGATGCTATTTCTATATCTTCTTTTTTGGAAAATTGATGTGGAATAGAAATGGGGTCGGTTTGAATGAAATCTGTATTATTAAACTGAAGGTATTTTTCATCCAATAATTCCTTTATGTCTTTTAGGTGCTTCACTATTCAAAGGTAATTAATCCTATATAATAATTTGAATTAATAATTATAACACGATGAGCGGTTATCATAAATTTATAGATTAACGTTTATTTGTTTGTCATCGCGAGGCACGAAGTGATTTCACACACAGTTTATAATACTAAGTTTGAGATTGCTTCGTCTTACCTCCTTGCAATGACGAGGCACTGAAACCCTTGGTATTATATGCCGATGGCTATCGGAAACAGTGGGGCAAGTTTTTTAGAAAAGGTTTGGAAAATAGGAATAACGTATTTCATTTGTAAGAATAACACCTGTCAGGTTTTAAAAACCTGACAGGTGTTTTATTACTTTTTCAATAAATCTTTTGCTTTTACTCTAA
>JAYVDU010000427.1:0-11121 GCA_043749245.1 Bacteroidota bacterium
AGCGTAGGATTGTCAAAAATGCGAGCAGATTTGTGGTGAATTAGCGATAGCGTAATCAACATGACAAATAAACAACAATAATAAATAATTGTTAAACGAGAATTCAATGATTTAACGGAGCGTAAAATCCGTAGAATTCCGTGTGGAGCGTAGAGCATATTTTTGACTAGTCACGCCAAGACGTGATTGTTTCTTTTTCATCTATGGAAAAAGATAGAAATAAAAATAGTCCACTAAATATTTACTATAGCACTTAATTTCTTATCTTTAATCGTTTTATAACTAAATTATGATGAATAAACTACTATTAATTGGTTTTGGTATGATGTGTTTGAACACATTTGCTCAAGATACTGTGAAAATTAAAACCGCTTTAACTCCCGAGCAAGAAGCTGAAAATGCATATAATGCAGGATTGGAGTATATGTCTAAAAAAGATTTTAACGGAGCAATCGAAAATTTTTCAAAAGCTATTTCTTTAAATCCTGCATTTGATAAAGCATACACCAATAGAGGCTTTGCAAAGTTTGAAAATAAAGGGTATGAGGCTTCTATCTTAGATTTTAATAAATCGATTCAACTCAAAGCATTGAATTTGGATGCTTTTTTTGGTAAAGCTCAAAGTTTTTATGCCATGAAAAAAACAGATTCGTGTATGGCATACTTAAATAAAGTAACATTGATGGATGAAGCATACAGTAAGGCTTTCTATTTAAGTGGTCAAATAAAATTTGAAGCAGAACAATACAAAGAAGCTGTTGCGGATTATAATAATGCAATCGCTTCTAAAGCTGACTTTGCTTACGCTTACAATGACAGAGCTTCTGCCAAAAAAATGTTGGGCGATGAGGTTGGCGCTATGTCTGATTACGAAAAGGCAGTGGCATTGGATCCGAAATTATTTTTCGCATTTAATAACTTAGGTTCTTGTAAACGTAATAAAGGAGATAATTTAGGAGCAATCGTTTCTTATAATGCGGCTATCGGCTTGAAGTCCGATTATTACATAGCCTTCAATAACAGAGGCGTTTCCAAATTAAATGCCAATGATTTTACGGGAGCTATTTCTGACTTTACATCTGCTTTGAGGTATAAGGTAGATTATACTTTAGCGATGAATAATATGGCTTCGGTATACATAAAAAAGAAAGATTATAAGTCGGCCATAGAGTGGGCAAATAAGGCTATTCAAGCAGATGCTAAATGTGGTGCGGCGTATTTAAATAGAGGCATTGCCAAACAAATGCTTAAAGATGAAGATGGTGCTTGCACCGATTGGAAAAAAGCATCAGAATTGGGCGTAGCAGAAGGTAAAAACTATTCTGCAGGCTTATGTGATTAAAAAATGTTAGCCATTTATTTGAAAGATATTTAATTTAAAAAAAGATACTACTAAAACATGAAGACATTATTTAAATTTATTATTGTGATTTCATTAACGGTAACAACTGCCGTTGCACAAAATATCGACTTTGAAAAAAGTAATTTCCCTGATAAAAAAGATTTATTTAAAGAAGCTAAAAATAACTTTAATGATGGAAAAGAAGCCTTTAATTTGGGGAAGAAAGAATATGATTTTATTTTAGATCAATATATTAGTACTCATAATTTTTTTCCAGTAAGTCGTAATGATTACAGGCATGCGGGAGACATTTATTTTAAACAAGCTCAACCTTTTTTAGCAAAAGCCCAAGACTTTAATCCTAATAATGCGGAGTTGAATTATATGTTAGGCGTTATTAATTTTAATTCAAATCCACAATCCGACGCCAGCGTTAAGTATTTAGAAAAAGCCTATAGTTTGAATCCTAAACTTGCTGATGATCTTACTTATTTATTAGGATGGGCTTATCAATTTCAATTAAAATGGGATGATGCCACCAAATATTATCAGTTGTATTTAAACGTATTGAATTTAGATGCAAAAGGCAATGCCATTGCTATTGAAGAAGCTACTAAAAAAATAAATGAGTGCAAGGTTGGTAAATATGAAGTTGCTAATCCTCAACGAGTTTACATTGATAATTTAGGAAATTCTATTAATACGAAATATCCAGAGTATAGTGCCTTTATTACAGCGGATGAGTCAATGATGGTTTTTACGGCCTGCCAGGATAATTCTACTGGTGGAAAAATTGATGAGCAAAATGGTGCCTATTTTGAAGACACATATATTTCAACAAAAAACGGGAGAGTATGGACACCTTCGAAAAATTTAGGTCCTATTGTAAATAGCGAAGACCATGATGCTACCGCTGGTTTGTCGGCAGATGGAACAACAATGTTTATTTATAAATTTAAAGAAAAAGATGGTGGAGATATTTATATTAGTTCGCTGTCAGGTATATCTTGGTCTAAACCAGAAAAACTTAATAAAAATATAAATTCAAAAAAACACGAATCATCAGTTACCTTATCCTCTGATGGAAAAAAACTTTATTTTGTAAGTGATAAAGATGGAGGATTAGGTGATAGAGATATTTATATTTCAACTTTAGATGTTAAAGGAGAATGGGGTGTTGCTGAAAATTTAGGTCCTGTTATCAACACGAAGTATGCCGAGGAAGGAATTTTTATTCACCCTGATGGTAAAACTATTTATTTCAGTTCAAAGGGACACAGAACGATGGGTGGCTTTGATATTTTTAAATCGGTGTTTGAAAATGGTAAATGGAGTGAGCCTGAAAATTTAGGTTATCCAATTAATGGTCCGGATGATGATGTGTTTTTTGTAATTAGTGGAAGTGGGCATCATGGCTATTTTGCATCGGCCAAACAAGGTGGTTATGGAGATAAAGATATTTATAAAATCACTTTTTTAGGTCCTGAAAAAAAACCTTTATTAATGAATGAAGATAATTTATTAGCCTCTGTTGCCGCTCCAGTAAGCGAGTTTAAGGCTGAAAAAATTGTAAGCTCTGGCCCTAAATTAACGGTATTAAAAGGAATTGTAAGGGATCATAAAATAAAAGAACCGTTAGAAGCATCCATCGAATTAGTTGACAACACCGTTAATCAAGTCATTGCTACATTTAAATCGAATAGCGCAACGGGTAAGTATCTGGTGTCACTTCCTTCTGGAAAAAATTATGGGTTAGCAGTTAAACGTGATGGCTATTTATTTCACTCTGAAAACTTTGATATTCCTGCAATTGCCGATTATCAAGAATTTGAGATAAACATTGACTTGAAGAAAATTGAAATTGGACAATCCATTGTATTAAAAAACATTTTCTTTGATTTTGATAAAGCGACCATTCGTTCAGAATCTGCCAATGAATTAGATCGTTTAATTAAATTATTAACCGAAAATCCAACATTAAAAATTGAATTAGGAAGTCATACCGATAGTAAAGGTAGTGACGACTATAATCAAAAATTATCTCAATCACGATCTCAATCGGTTGTATCGTATTTAATTAATAAAGGAATATCAACTGATAGATTGGTGGCAAAAGGATATGGCGAAACAGTTCCAGTAGCAACGAACGACACAGAAGTTGGCAGGCAAGAAAACAGAAGAACTGAATTTAAAATTTTAAGTAAATAGTAAACTATGCTTAAACGATTCTGGAATTTTATTTCTCGTATTGGGATTAAAGAAAAATATGATTTTGGATTGGTTCAACGCATAAAGCTTGCAAATCAATTTAATCTGGTTGCTATCATTGTTTTTTTCTTTAGTGGAATTAATAATTATGTATTGGGAGATGCTTTTTCTGCTTCATTAATTTGGTTTTTTATGATACTTAGTATGTTTAGTTTTTACCTAAACAAAAAAAAGTATCATAGTTCTGCTATTATATTTTTATACACACTCATTAGTATTGCTATTTTTTATTTTGATTCTTACTCAGGCTTACTGTCAGGAACTTATTTATATTATTTTCCATTAGTTTTAGCAATCGCTTTTTTGTTTAATGGTAGAGAAGAAAAAAAATATATGTTTTTCCATTTTTTATTAATCACTATTTTTTTAACCGTAAATACCCTCACTCATCATCGTTTATTTAAAAGTGATTTTATAACTGATGATAAGCGTTATCAGATGTTTACATTTAATTTATTATTTAGTGTCTTTGCTGTAGGGTTTTTTATTTATTTAATTGTTCAAAATAATTTAAAAGAAACTACGCTTTATAATCAACGTATTGCAGATAAAGAAAAATCAGAAGCCATTATTAAAACGGCCTTAGCTGAAAAAGATATTTTAATGGCAGAATTACATCATCGCGTTAAAAATAATTTGGCTATCATTTCTGGCTTATTTAGTTTAAAAATTACAAATGATTTAAATCAAGAGGCAAAAAATGTTTTGATTGAAAGTAGAGACAGGGTTCGTTCGATGTCTTTAATTCATAATCGCTTATATAAAAGTCGTAATATACTTGAGGTTAATTTTGAAGAATATATCAACGAATTAGTTACAGAAATTAATTCGTCCTATCCTGCAGTTTCCAGTTCTATTAGTATATCAACTTTTGTAAATGATGTATCTCTAAATGTAAATTATGCAGTGCCTTGTGGATTAATTTTAAATGAATTACTAACAAATTGCTATAAACATGCATTTAAGAATAGATCAGAAGGTCATATTGATATTACATTTAATAATGATAATGCTCATTTTAAAATGCAAGTGAAGGATAATGGTGTCGGTTTACCAAACGACTACAATAAACGCTCATCTTTGGGTGTTACCGTAATAGAGTCGTTAAGCGAGCAATTAGAAGGTCATTGTTGTTTTAAAAATGATGGCGGTACTGTTTTTGAACTCACCTTTAAAGTGCCATCCTAATTAACAATTTGTGTGAAGTTAAATATCCTTTATTTAAATAAAACTGTTTAGTTTTATCAATCATAAATTTTAGTAAATTCAAAACTTATTCCATAATCAACTATACATTAAACATATCATGACTTCAGATCAACCAAAACAAAAGAAAAGCTTAGTTAAGCGTATTTTAAAATGGACAGGAATTACCTTCCTCGTTTTAATTATAGGAGTTATTGCAGCGCCATTTATTTTTAAAGATAAATTGGTGCAATTGGTAAAAGACCAAGCTAATAAAAACTTAAATGCGAAGGTAGATTTTGGAGCCTTTGATTTAACCTTGTTTAGCTCGTTTCCGGACTTTAGATTTAAAATACAAAATGTACGTGTTATTAATATTGAGCCTTTTGCTGGTGATACCTTAGCTTATATTAAACAATTGTCGTTTGATTTGAATATCAAATCGGTTATTAGTGGCGGGCCTTATCAAATTAATTCAGTAACGGTTGACGATTCAAAAATTAACGCCATTGTAATGCCCAACGGAAAAGCGAATTGGGATATTAATAAGCCCAGCGCAGATACAACAAAAGCAACTGCATCTACTGAGCCAACTAAATTTAATGTGAAATTGAAATCGTTAAAAATAAATCATTCGGATATTACCTATAATGATATGAAAGGTAATATGAGTGCTGCGTTAAAAGATTTGAATTATACCTTAAGCGGAGATTTTACCCAAGATAATTTTGTATTAAGTAATTTATTGGAAATTGCTGAAACAACTGTTAATTCTGGCGGAGTAGGGTATTTAACAAAAGCTAAAGTGGGCTTTAAGGCAGATATTGATATGAATATGCCAAACATGAAATTCATATTTAAGGAAAATGAATTAAGTTTAAATGAATTAGGCTTTTCATTTGATGGTTTTGTTGAAATGCCTAAAGGCGATATTGGAATGGATTTGAAATTTGCAGCGAAACAAACCGAATTCAAATCTATTTTATCATTGATTCCAAGCGTGTACTCTAAAGATTTTGCGAGTGTAAAAACGGAAGGTAAATTAAAGTTAGATGGTTTTGCTAAAGGCACCATGCATAGTGAGAAAGACAGCACTAAAAACACGTATCCATCGTTTGAAGTGAATTTAGCTATTGTTAATGCGATGTTTAAATACCCTACTTTACCAAAATCAGTGAACGATATTAATATTGATGTGCACGTAGAAAACAAACAAAATTATTTAGATGCAACCGTTATTGATATTAATAAATTTCATTTAAATATGGCAGGAAATCCAATAGATATGTGGGCCCACGTCAAAACACCCATTAGCGACCCGGCAGTAAGTGCAGAAGTAAAGGGAATTGTGGATTTAGTATCGGTGAAAGAATTTATACCTTTAGAAAAAGGTGATGCGATGAGCGGTACTATTAAAGCGGATATCAGCGCTGCGGGTCGTATGAGTAGCTTAGAAAGAAAAGAATATGATAAATTCAAATTAGCAGGAACATTAGAAGTTGATAAAATGAATTATAAAACATCAACGCTTCCTTACAAAGTTTTATTAAATGTGATGAAATTAAATTTCACTAATCAATTTGTGGAGTTAAAAGCTTTCGATGCATTAATGGGTAAATCCGATATTAAAGCTCAAGGTAAAATTGGTAATTTTATGCAATACCTTTTCAAAGATTCTTTAATAGTAGGTAATTTTAATATGCAATCTAATTTATTAGATATTAATGAATTGATGTCTTCTCCTTCAGGGACAGCCTCTGCAAAACCAGCTAAAACTGATACAGCAGCAGCAAGTGTAGCCGAAGTACCAGGCAATATTGATTTTGTATTAAATACTAATTTCGCTAAAGTATTATATGATAATTTACAATTAGATAATATGGTGGGAAATATAGTGGTTCGTAAGAAAAAATTAGATATGACTAATTTGAAATTGAATACTCTTGGTGGTTCGGTATTAATGAGTGGTTATTACGAAACAACGAATCCTAAGAAGCCTACCGTGAGTATGAATTTTAAAGTAGATAATTTTGATATTCAAAAAACATTTACTGCTTTTAACACGGTTCAAAAAATAGCGCCTATAGGAAAATATGCACAAGGAATGTTTACAGCGACTCTTGAAAATTTTAAAGCAGATCTTGATACTAAGATGGCGCCTATTTTATCAACGTTACATGGTAATGGTGTTTTCAAAACAAACAGTGTTTCTGTTGGCGGTTTTCCTGCATTTGTTAAGTTAGGTGAAGCTTTAAAAATTGAACAACTTAAAACGTTAACGATACAAAATGTTCTCGCTGAATACGAATTTAAAGATGGCAGAGTTAATTTACGTAATTCTGTGAAAGTAAAAGTAAATAAAATAGATGCTGAAATCACTGGATCTACAGGCTTTGATCAAACAATTGATTATAATTGGAAACTTGATGTGCCTACAGAAATGTTCGGTTCACAAGCAAACTCAATGGTTTCAGGGTTATTAGGACAAGCTAACTCCGCAGTTGGAACTAATATCAGTATGCCTAAAAACATAAAAGTAAATGTTGGTTTTGGAGGAACAGTTATGAAACCGACAATTAAAACAGGAATGAAAAATGGAGGCACTGTATCCACAATTAAAGATCAATTAGTAAATACTGTAAAAGATAAAGCGAACGAAGAAGCTCAAAAAATATTAGCAGATGCACAAGCGCAAGTTGATAAAATAAAAGCGGAAACTCAAGCTACAGTGGATAAGCTAAAAGCGGATGGATATGCTCAAGCCGATCAATTAGTGGAGCAGGCAGGCAATCCAATCGCTAAAATTGCCGCTAAAAAAGCAGCAGAATTAGCTAAAAAAGAAGTCGATAAAAAAGCACAAAAAGTGTTAGATGAATCGGATGCACGTTGTAATAAAATATTAGAAGATGCGAAAGCTAAAAGTGCAGCAGCAGCTGGAAAATAAATTATAATTGTTTAAATTAACACCCATTAGGTTTTAAAACCTTATGGGTGTTTTTATTTAATTTTTTTTACTAACTTTATATTATACCTATTTTATAAATGATGAAAAACTTTACATTCTTAACCTTATCCATTATTTTCATATTCAGTTTTTTTTCTTGTAAAAAAACTGATATGAGTTCAACAGATGCTACTAGTAAGGCATCTGGCAATAAAACAAGCGCTATAACTGTAGTTAGTTATTCTAATTGCCCTACGCCTGTTAATTGTGGCATTGTATTACTCACTACTATTCAAACATTTAATGTGTATAAGCATACAACCTCTGGTTATGTATTATATAAAGCCAAAATGGCCATTGATGCTGATGGTAGTCCTCGTGCCTATGGCCCAAGTAATTCGGGATTAGATTATACAGCTAATGCCGGTAGCACTGGTAATTGGTGGGGAGTAGTAGCAGATGCTTCTGGAACTAATCCTATCATACAAGGTGCTTCAGATCCTTACCCCGGCATGTATGTATCAACAACGTCACTAGTTAATTCGTCCTATGCTTCAACCAATCCTTTACGTTATGTAGATTCAGAAAACGTACCATTTTTTGTATTGCCTTCTGCAATAACCACATCAAACGGGATACATTTGGGCGATATTGGTTTTGTATATAATACACTAACACATAAAGGGTGTTATGCTGTGTTTGCAGATGGTGGCCCCGCTGGTAGTTTAGGCGAAGGGTCTATTTATTTAGCAAATCAAATTGGTATTAACTCAAATCCTAAAACAGGAGGAACATCTTCTGGTATTATTGATTATTTTATTTTTCCAGGCTCAGGAGCTGGACAAGGCACTATACCTACCATTACACAAATTAATAATATAGGTATGGCTAAAATGAAAAAAGTAGGTGGCTTAGAAATGGCAACTTGTTTATAATATTAAGAACATGATGAAACATAACGCCTATATCTTCTGTTTAGTTTTAATGATTTGTTTTGAATCTATTTCTTCTCAAACCAAACAACTGACTCCTTCTTCTTATATTGTAAATTCAATGTTTTTGGCTGGTAATACTCAAAATAAACAAACAGCAACCACAGCTATTGACACGATAAAGCCCCCATCTTTTTCGGCGAGTTGCTATACTACCAGTCCCTCAACATCATTAGTGCTATATTATGCCGATGTGAAAACACCACATGATTCGGGTTATATATCGGGGACTAATGTGTATGGTGATTTAGAAAAAGCACAACACTTTGTAAACTCAACTACAACAATACTTACAGGATGCGCTGTTAAAATACATCGTTCATTTTCGAGCACAAGTACTTTAATAGGAACTAAAGTAAAATTATATAGCTATGCTGGAACAATACCAAGCACTGTTGTAATAGCTACTAGTAATTTAGTCCCTCAAAATACAATTAATAATAATGGATTAACAGTGTTTAGTTTTTCTACACCTATTGTTGTTTCTTCGGATTATGTGATGTCTGTTTTATTACCAAATCATGTTGGAGATACAACGGCAATATTTAGTACCCTTACTTCATGTAACTCAGGGCAATCACTATCATGGGAAAGAGCCTCCGATAACTCGTGGGGTAGCATGCATACTAATTGGAATTTCAGCACCACTCAGAATATTGATTTAGCTATTTTTCCTTTAAAGCAAGTAGTTGTAACAACTGATATTTTAGAAATTAAAAAAGATAAACCTTATTTTTTGATGCCTAATCCAGCATTTGATACGTTCTCAATAATGAAAAATGGAAACAGCGAAAACACCGCCAATGTTATAATAACAAGCATTGCTGGAGAAATAATCTCAGACTTTACCTTAACTCCAAATTCAAAAATTGATTGTGGGCAGTGGAACAGTGGTATTTATTTTATTCACCTTAGCGATGAAAGCGGCAGTTGTAATCTTAAATTTATAAAACAATAACTCAATAAAAGAGACCGATAATGGCGCGTATTATAATTATTTTATCATTAATGTTTTGTGCATTTGCTTTTAAATTGAACAGTAATGATAAGCAAACAGATACTTACAAAAGCTTAATTGATAAGCAATTTGAGCACAATGAGTTAGAAGTTAAACATGTAGATCATAAATCAAGTTTATGTGGAAGCATTAAAGGTTATTATGCCAACAAAAAACTAGTACTTATAAAAACGTGTAATAACGAAGAGTTCGGCTATCATTCGTATGATTTTTATATTAAAAATGACTCATTACTTTTAGTATGCGAACAACAACGAGACATTCAAATTCCTGCTAAACAAGAAGATTTTAATGCTTATGTAAAAAAACATACAGACAAAAAAGGAAACACGGATATGTCTAAATTACCATTATCGATATATGATGATAATATGTTTTACATGAGTAATAACGCGATTGTGGAGGCTAAGTTGAAGCAATTTAATAAGCTAAAAACAGCGATGGAAAACGAAATCGCTCAGAAAAATAAAACAATTATAGCACTTTATAATGCAGCTACAAAAGAGTTGAATTAATTAGAAACCGTTTTTATTTCTTTTTCTTTGATTTAGGCTCATCGGTTTCATCGTTATAAGTATCATAATCCAGTTGGTTGCCCCAAAAATTCATTTGCTGTTGTATCCACGCTTTCCGCTTAGCAATATAACTATTAGCAGGCGATGCTTTAAGATGTAAAGGATTTGGAAGTATAGCTGCAATCGCAGACGCTTCGTCTTTACTCAGTTTTTTTGCCGATTTATGAAACCAAAATTGAGCAGCAGATTCAGCACCATAAATACCATTACCCATTTCAATGCTATTTAAGTAAACCTCCATAATACGTTCCTTACTCCAAAACACCTCTATTAATAAGGTAAAATAAGCCTCGAACGCTTTTCTTACATAACTTCTGCCTTGCCATAAAAATACATTTTTAGCAGTTTGTTGAGTAATGGTGCTTCCGCCTCTGAAACGTTTTCCTTTTTCATTTTCGTCCATCGCTTTTTTGATAGCACCCATATCAAAACCAAAATGTTTCAAATAATTTTGATCTTCACTGCAAACCACCGCTAATTGTAGCTTTGGCGAAATATTATCTAAAGAAACCCAATCGTGTTTCATCACTACACCTTTACCATCACTTAATTGTTCAACATCTCTGATGATCATTAATGGTGTAATTGGCACTGGTAACCATCTATAGATGATAACAGACAGGATGGAAATAATAAAAAACGCAACACACGTTTTCCAAAAGATGGTCCATAGTTTTGATAATACTTTTTTCATTGAAAGGTAAAACTATTGTAAATTTTAAAGTAAGTTTGCATCATCCTTATTTTTTAATAACAACAACGATTTCATAACATGAGCGCTAAAAGAATATATTCCC
>JAYVDU010000428.1:0-3422 GCA_043749245.1 Bacteroidota bacterium
ACGGGATTGGTATAAATCCAAATGATTATAATGTTTATATTTCTGACCCGATGGGTTTTACCCAAAAATCAAACATATACATTTATAATTCCAATGGAAATCAATTAAGTGTTTTTAAAACGGATATTGGGTCTAATAGTTTTTATTTTGAATAAAGAAAAAGTCATATTCTCTTGGAGTGGCGGCAAAGATTCAACTCTTTGTCTCCATTCCATTTTAAATAACAGTGCTTACGAAGTGTGTTATTTACTCACTTCAATTAATGGAAATTTAAAAAGAGTGTCAATGCATGGCATTCATGAATCCTTGATTGAGGCTCAAGCACAATCTATTGGTATTCCTCTCAAAAAAGTATATGTGTATGAAGCTAATAATGAAGAGTACGAAAAACAAATGTCCAACATTTTAAATGAAGCTAAACTGGAAGGAATTTACACTGTTATTTTTGGAGATATATTCTTAGCAGATTTAAGAATATACCGCGAAGCCAATTTAGCAAAGTTAAATATCAAAGCTGTATTTCCTTTATGGGGAAAACATACAAGCAATTTGATTAGAGAATTTATAAACTTAGAATATAAAACAATTGTATGTTGTGGTAATGATGCTTATTTGAAAAAAGAACAGGTAGGGAAACTCATCGACCTCAATTACATTAATCAATTGGAAAGCGACATCGACCCCTGTGGCGAAAATGGCGAATACCATACCTTTTGCTATGAAGGCCCTATTTTTAAGACGCCTATACATGTAAATGTAACAGATAAAATATACAAACCATTGGAGCTAGAATTTCAAACACCAGATAAAAATAATAAAATAACTAAAGGCTTTTGGTTTGCTAATATTGAACTAAAAAATAGTTGATTTATTATTGGTAAATTTGATGAGACACAAAAATATGCCAACATCAATTATAGAAACACGCGTAGCCAAAGTATGGCTGGATGAACAAGACATTGTAACTATTCAATTTATAGAAACAAATAACGTAGATGAGTTTGATATACAAAATTTGAATTTAGTAGTAAGAGATATTTCAAATAATAAACCAGTTTTAAAACTAGTCGACTCACGATGTTCTTGGAAAATATCTACTAAAGGCAGAACCAAAGCCTTAGAAGAAGACTTATTAAACAAAACCATTGGCCGCGCCGTTGTTGTTTCTAATACTATAAAATCAACATTATTTTCTTTTATAAAAAAATTTGAGAACACAAATTATCCTCAACAATATTTTACAACCATACATGAAGCTCGTCAATGGCTTTCAACACTTAAAAAATAACATTGTTAATTCTTCACACATACTCTTATTATTTTTTAAGTAAAAAGTTATGCTTTGTGTTAGCTTTATTGATAAGTGTTTCTAGACTTTATAGCCAACAAAAAGATTCCCTAACTCATCAATTAATGGAAGTAACCATTACCGAAACTAAACAACACATTTTACAAGCTTCCAAAAAAACAACAACAATTGATAGTTTAATTTTAGAACGATACAATACATCATCTTTAGCCGATTTGTTGTCAAATCAATCTGCTATACACATTAAATCTTATGGTAATGGAAATATTGCCACCACAAGTATTCGTGGTGGCAATGCCAGTCAAACAGCGGTATTATGGAATGGACTTAACATACAAAACCCCATGTTAGGGCAAACAGATTTAAGTTTAGTCCCTACCCTACTCTTTCAAAACATTTCATTGGAATATGGCGGAGGCAGCACTTTAAATGGAAGTGGCGCTATGGGTGGCAGTATACAATTACGAAATAAAAATGCTTTTAATAAAGGTTTTGCAACGACATTACAAGTCAGTGGCGGAAGTTTTGATACAAAAAAACTCGCAACCGCCATACAATTAAGTTATAAAAGAATAAGCTCCAATACACGCATTTATTATACAAACTCTCTGAACAATTATACTTATAACGATACAACAGATAAAGAACATCCTCGTAAACAAATCGTTCACGCCGATTACTTGACTAAAGGCTTATTACAGGAGCTTTCCTTTTTAGTAACTCCTAATCAAACCATAAATGTGCGTTTATGGTATAATAGGACACATCGAAATTTACCTTCATATACTAATACGACCAGTAAACAAAGTCAAGATGATGAAAACTTAAAAATAAATGCCGATTGGAATTATAATAAACGAAACTTGAAATCAATTATCCGTTTTGCTTACTTTAAAGATGGCTTAAATTATACAGACAGTTTAGCTAGAATATACTCTAAAAGTACTGTCAATACTGTTATTTTGGAAAGTGACCATACTTACACATTAAAACATCATACCTTTCATCTGGGCGCTAATGCAACATCTTATAAGTCGGATGCGATCACGTATGATGCCATTCATACATTAAATAAATTAGCTTTTTTTGCTGCCTATAAATTACAGATCTTTCAATCAAAACTAAATTATAATATTTCTATTCGTAAGGAATTTACAAATCTAACTGCTATCCCTTTTACTGGAAACACAGGTATTCATTATCAAATTTATAAATGCCTTGTTGCTAAACTAAATGCAAATACTTCGTTTAGACAACCAACCTTAAATGATCTATACTGGAATCCTGGTGGAAATCTAAACTTAAAACCAGAGCAAGCATATGAGTTTGATGGCGGATTAGAATTTAAATTTCAGAAAAAAAATATGTCGTTATTATTCGAAGGCACTTATTTTAATAGACATACCACCAATTGGATCATTTGGTTACCCAGCATAAATAGTTATTGGACGCCACAAAACATTGCTCAGGTATATAGTAGAGGCACGGAAACAAAAACAGAATTAGCATACCATCACAAAGAAGTCCTGATTAAATTAATCGCTAATACGTCATACGTTTTAGCAACAAATCAAGCAAGTAAAAGCGAAAATGATAATTCAGTTGGCCGACAATTAATCTATACGCCTCGTTATGCAGGACAAGCAGGCATTTACATCATCTACAAAAAAGCGAGTCTCTTATTTAATCAAACCTATACAGGTTATAGGTTTACCACAACAGACAATTCATCTTGGTTAACGCCTTATTATACAGCCAATATAAAAGCATCGTATAACTATACAGTTAAAAAAATGAGTATTGATTTTTTTGGAAGTATTAACAATCTGTTTAATAAAAATTACACAGTTGTCTCTAATCGCCCAATGCCATTAAGAAATTTTGAGGCAGGGATTACGATAAAATATTTCAAGAAATAAATAGTGTCCGCAAGAAAACTCCAATTTCATCGTTATGCTTGCCTTAAAAATGGTCATTTGCGAAAAGCAAACTCCCATTATTAAGGGTTCACTCAAAAACTTAATCATCTTTTTTACGTTTTTTTCCTTGACGAAAAAAAGTAACAAAAAAAGTCAAGCCAAAACGCCAAATCCATTTTTCGTCGCACAAATTG
>JAYVDU010000429.1:0-3419 GCA_043749245.1 Bacteroidota bacterium
ATTTTAATCTGTGATGTTTCAGCGCCTAACAAAACCATTTCGTTAATGGTATTGGTAACAATGAGCGCTAATGTGCCTTTCCAACCACAATGGGCAGCACCAATCACGTTATTTTTAGCATCATGAAATAAAATTGGATAGCAATCGGCAGCACCAACAGCTAAACAGATATTTTTTTGATTGGTTACGAGGGCATCTCCAATTTGCTTACCAACTGAGGCTTGGCAAACCACATTACTATGGATTTGATTTAAATAAGAAACTTGTTCAAACTCAATATGTAGTTCTGATAATGCTCGTTGTCTGTTTTCGGCAATGTTTTCAGGTAAATCATCAATGCCGCCTAAATTAAGGCTATCAAAGGGAGTTTGAGATACGCCTCCGTGCCTTGTTGAGAAGCCGTGTATGGTTGAAATAGTTGGGCTATGAATCCAATGTATGTATGAAGATTTAGTGTTCTGGATTCAAATCAAAACGTCGTTTAAGTTCTAATAAGGCGGGATTTTTTTCTGCCATCATTTTAAATTTATCATCAGGCTTGTAGGCTTTTACTTCGCCTGCTATTTCTGATACAACAATGTTTAATAAGGTTTGTCTGTTACTTAGCAGGCTTCTTAGGGCATCCAATAAATCCTGCTTGATGTTGCATAGCAATTCTTTTTGAACTTCATTATTAATTTCAATCGTGATAGTTATGTCAGTTAAGCTGATTTTACTAGACGTAAGCGTGGCATACAATTGTTTATTTCCTGTTTTACTTTTTTCTTCTGCAAAACTCCTTACAGCATGTTGTGCTCTTTCGTTGGTTAATGGGACATCTTCAGCGTTCGATACATTGTTCGCTTCTGTTGTTTCATTGGCTTGTTCAACAATGGGTTGAACTGTTTGCGGATTATTTTGTAATAAAAATTGTGATTTTATTTTTAAGTCGTTAAAGCCAACTACCGGTTTGTCGCTGGTTTGCACGACAGGTATAGCCGAAAATTTGGTAACAGGAATTGCTTGAGCTGAGGTTTGTTGTTCGGTGGAGATTTGGAAGGTTGTTCCTAACTCATCTTTTTTTTTTCCGCATCTTGCGGTGCGGCATTTAAATAACTAATTTGCATTAAGGCCATCTCCACCTGCAATCGCTGATTCTTAGCGGCTTTGTAATGAATGTCGCATTTATTAATAACAGCCAACGATTTTAATAAAAAAGACGTAGGGCATAATTGAGCTTGCTCTGCAAAACGGCTTTTAAGTTGCTCACTTACTTCTAATAATTGAACAGTAAATTGGTCTTTACTTACCAATAAATTACGTAAGTGTTCACCAAAGCCAATGATGAAATTGTGACCGTCAAATCCTTTTTTTAAAATATCGTCAAAGGTTACCATTACCTCTGGTAAACGCCCATTAATGGCGGCATCCGTCAATTTGAAATAATAATCGTAATCGAGTACGTGTAAGTTTTCTACAACCGATTTATACGTTAAATGGTTGCCGGTAAACGTTACCATCTGATCAAAAATAGAACAGGCATCACGCAACCCGCCATCTGCTTTTTGAGCGATGACACTTAACGCTTCTGGTTCAAAAGTAATGCTTTCACTAGCGGCAATATGTGCCAATTGTTCGGTAATATCTTCTGCTTTAATTCGATTGAAACTAAAAACCTGACAACGGGATAAAATGGTTGGAATGATTTTATGTTTCTCGGTGGTTGCTAAAATAAACTTAGCGTGTTTAGGTGGTTCTTCAAGCGTTTTTAAAAATGCATTGAAGGCTGCATTTGAAAGCATGTGCACCTCATCAATCACATATACTTTGTAATCGCCTAATTGTGGGGCAAAGCGAACCTGATCTACTAAATTTCGAATATCCTCTACGGAGTTATTTGATGCAGCATCTAATTCATACACATTTAAGGATGCTCCTGAATTGAACGACAAGCAAGATTCGCAAGCATCACAAGCCTCGCCGTCAGCAGCCAAATTGGTACAGTTAATTGTTTTAGCGAAAATACGTGCGCAGGTTGTTTTACCTACACCACGAGGGCCACAAAACAAATAGGCTTGTGCAATTTTATTATTTTTAATGGCTTGTTTTAAAGTATCGGTAATATGTTTTTGACCAACAACTGTGTTAAAGTGCTGGGGGCGGTACTTACGGGCTGATACAATGAAATTATCCATAATAATTAGTTAACTAATTTACGCCATAAATCGCTATAAAAAAGGTTAAATTATCAACTAACTGTGAATAAGTTTTTATATTTGAAACATACAACTAGTTTTAACACAGAGTAGTTGAGTATACAGAGTTTGCGCAGAGGATTTTACTTCTAATAAAAACTCAGTGTTCTCAAAAAAACTCATAGACTCTGCGTTGAAATTTTGAAACTATATTTTTGAAGAAACATTTTTTTATAATTGCTATTTTATGCTGTTGGTGCGGATTTCAAGCCTTTAGTCAGATTACTGTCAAAGGAGTTGTGACGGAGCCTGATAGTATTACACCCATGCCTTTTGTGTATGTGATTAATAGCCAAACTGGCTTGGGGCAAATGAGTGATGGCAATGGACATTTTAGCATACAAGCGTCTGATAAGGATTCTATCATTTTTTCATTCATTGGTTATATACGATTGAAACTTCCTGCTAGCAAGCTTTACAGAGGTGGTTACAAAGAAAGCAAAGTGGTGATGATTGAAACAGCTTATAAATTAAATCAAGTAATTGTGAGTGATTTTAAATTGAAGCCATACGAAAAAGATTATATGAAGCGTGTGATTCAGGGATCTAAAACATCCGTGATTAATGCCATGGAAAGCCCTATTTCTGCGCTATATATGCAGTTTAGTCAGAAGGGAAGAGAGCAACGCAAACTTGCGAAAATATTCGAAGAGATTTTTATACAAGAAGAAGTTACCAAAAAATTTAATCCAGAAGTGTTGCGCAAATTAACAGGCGATGATACCATTGATTTTGAGAAATTCAGAAAATACTGTTATTATTTAAGCAATGATTACATCATTAATCATGATGGCTATGATTTGTATTACCGTGTGATGGATTGCTATTACAGATGGAAGGATGAGAGGAAGTAGGTGAATGTTATTTCAAAAGTCTATTTTAAAAAATTAGCGATAATATTTTCTTTCTACCTTTTTCCATAGATGAAAAAGAAACAATCACGCCTTGGCGTGACTAGTCAAAAATATGCTCTACGCTCCTCTCGGAATTCTACGGATTTTACGCTATCGCTAAATCCTTGAATTCTCGATTTACCCCAACTCTGCTCGCATTTTTGACAGTCCTACGCGCTTGTTCTATCCAACATATTCTTAAAATATAATCAACCTCGGTTATTATAAATGTTTAAAAATTGACAAATAATAATGTACTTGTTCTATAGTTTTTTTATTGATCAATCTTTTT
>JAYVDU010000430.1:0-11041 GCA_043749245.1 Bacteroidota bacterium
TGCCGATGTTGTAATTGCTGTAGAAAATGGTTTTGCTAAAACTACTAAAAATCGGTTTAAAGAACGTGGCAAAGAATATCCGATTTTTGAAACCAAGCCTGTCGTAAAAGAAACCAAATTATTAAACTTTATGCCTAAAAATTTGATTTGATAATGTTTACATCTAATTAGAGGTTATCCTTTTCAGAATAGGAATGTGTAGGATAAAAATATAATAGCGGATAAAGCCTGCCCACTTAAAAGCCAAAATGTGCTAAAAAACATTTTAACGGTATACGTTTGTTTTAGAATTAAGTATATATTTGGCGAAATTATCAAAGTTTAGATTAAAAAATATTTTAGATTAAACGTAATATAAATAGGATTAATTACGTTTTAGGTACTTATTAAGTTAATTTCTGTGATAACAAAAGTAATTTTAATTGATTAAATGAAAATAAATGTCCAAGTGTAATAATAATTACATAATTATACTACAAAAAACAAGTTTAGTACTTGCGTGTTTGTTGTTTTCTAATCTAATTTTCAGTCAAAAAGTCATTCGCGGAAAAGTCGTTGATAAAGATAATAGTCCATTAGAATTTGCTACGCTAATTTTAAAATCTGATTTAACTTTAATTTCTTCTGCTTTATCTGATAGTGTGGGGAATTTTAAATTTACAAACCTTACCGATGAAAGATATACTTTAATTTGTAATTATTTGAGTTTTAACAAGAAAGAAGTTTCATTTGTATTAAAAAAAGACACATCACTATTTTTTATGATGGATAGTGTTTTAAATAATCTTAAAGAGGTTGTTGTTTCGGGCAAGCAACCGATTTTTGAAAGAAAAATTGATCGCTTTGTATTCAATGTTTCTAATAGTGCTATTCTACAAGGTGGCAACGCATTAGATGCATTGCAGCAAACGCCTACTGTAAAAGTTTCAAATGAAAGTATTGGACTTGCTGGAAAAAGTACGGTTGCTATTATGTTAAATGATAAGCTAATTCAAATTTCAGGAAGTGATTTAATTAATTTTCTTAAGTCGATAAGCGTTAGTGATATATCTAAAATTGAAATAATTACTAATCCTCCTTCAAAATACGATGCAGAAGGAAATAGTGGATTAATAAATATTGTAACCAAAAGTGTAGGAATCAATAATTATTATAGTGCTTTGGTTCAGTTATCAATGCGCCAGTCAACTTATTCTACTTTAGGGGGAGGAGCAGGATTTAATTTCAAAAAAAATAATTTATACTTTTCTACAGGATTTAATCTTAATAATGGTTCTGTCGCCCCATTAGAGCAAATGTCAATATATTATCCTACTCATAGTTGGATACAAAGAAGCGAAAGAATTGATTATTCGAAAAACACTTCGGGAAGAGTTACAGCAGAATATCAATTAAAGAAATCCAAAATAGGCTTTCAATATTTAGGAGGATATTCGATGCCAGATATAAAAGAAAAAATTACTATAAAATCACTTGATAACTCTAATAATTTAGATTCAACAATTTACACAAACGCCTACAAAAAGGCAATATCTAAATATAATTCATTAAGTTTGAATTATTCTTGTAATCTTGATACTTTAGGAAAAAAGGTTTCTGTTGATGCAAGTTATTGGTCAGGTACGAATGAAAATAAAAGACCTTTTAGCGGTTTTACATCAAATTCAACTGGAATTACAAACCCTTATTCTTTATACGAAAACGAAACTAATAGTACCCAACAAATTTCAATTTTAACTTCTAAAATTGATTTTGAAGTACCTAATAAAATTGTAAATCTTAGTTTTGGCGGGAAATTATCAATTAGTAATACAAAAAGTAATAATTCATTTTATAAAATTATAAATAATGATTATTTAATTGATTACTCAAAAACAGACAGTTATAATTATCGCGAAAATACTGAAGCAGTATATTTAAGCTTAAATAAAAGTTTTAAAAAAATAGAAATTCAATCAGGATTGAGAGGTGAGTATACAGAAACAACAGGTATATCTTATGCTTATAATCAAGTAAATAAAAACTTTTATTTTAGATTATTTCCTACGTTATTTTTGAAATATGTTCCGAATAAAACAAATACATTTTCGCTAAATTATAATAAACGTATTGGTAGACCTTCGTATAGATGGTTAAATCCATTTAAATGGTACTTAAATAATAACACGTATTCTGAAGGAAACCCATTTTTACAACCTGTGTACGCCCATAATTTTGAAATAGCACATTTATTTAAAGACAATTTAAATACTAGTCTTTACTTTAATGCTATAGAAAATGGGTATAATCAATTGACATTTGTGTCTAATTCAACAAATGATATTGTATTAAAACCTGTAAATTTTTTTAAAAATTATACATGGGGAATTACTGAGTCTTATTCCATAAATAAATGGGATCGATTCTCTTCAAATCTTGAACTAGAATTAAGTTACAGTTTGACAAAATCTTCAAATCCTAATACTATAAATAAATTTGAAAATTTTACAACATATGTTAGTTCATACTCTACATATATGCTAAACAAAAATAAGACTATTTTCATTGAATTAAATGCTTGGTACCAGTTTCCACAAATTATAGGAACATTGAAAGCTGGTGCAAATTCTAGTGTTGATATTGGTGCTAAATTTCTGCTTGTGAAAAGAAAACTATCAGTAGGAGTAAATATCATTGATATTTTTAAGAAGAGTGTATCACCGCTCTATAACACAATCAATTCTATAAATCAATCTTTTGTTAATTATTATGATAATAGACAATTAAAAATTTCAATTTCTTACAATTTCGGAAATATTAAAATAAAAAATAAAACTATAAATCAAAGTAATGATGAGGAAAAAAGAAGGACTAACTAATTGATTTAGAAGTAAAAATTAAAAACTTAGTTTATGTGCACAATAAACTTTTTGTTCAACTACAGCCTAATAACAAAAAACTTTGGCTAATGTATAAAACATAATTGTAAAAAAATGAAAAAATCAATTCAATCTCTTGTAGAAAAAATGGAAAAACTACAAGAAAGTAATGATGGAACTCTAAAAGGTGGTTTTGCGTCAGTTTCTAGTAATTCTAGTTCAAGTTTGAGAACTCAAGCAAATGATTTCTCATGTAAAAATACGGGAGACTGTACTAAATCATCCAATTCTATGGATTGTTCTAATTCAGGCACTTGTTTAGCACTTTAATTATATTACGGGTGAGTTGAAATTCACCCGTAATATTTTAATCAATTAGTTTTAATAATAACTACAATTATAGTTAAAAGTAAAGAGTTTAATAACAGTTTATTTCATCATTGAAGAAGTAAGCATATATAAAAAATTAGTTTATTTGCGCAATAAATTAAAATGTTCAACTACAGCCTAATAACAAAAAACTTTGGCTTTTTTTAATCAATTAATTTTATTTTTATGACAAAAACAATTAATGCTCTTGTAGAAAAAATGGAAAAACTACAAGAAACTAATGCTGGAACCTTAAAAGGTGGTTTTGCATCAATTACTAGTGGAACTAGTCTTGCAGCAAGAGCAAGAGACAACAACGGGAATTCGTGTACTAACTCTGGAGACTGTACAAAGTCAGTTAATGACCTAGCATGTACAAACTCAGGCACTTGTTTAGCACTTTAATTACATTACGGGTGAGTTAAAATTCACCCGTAATAATTTATAAATTAGTTTATGTGCACAATAAATTAAAATGTTCAACTACAGCCTAATAACAAAAAACTTTGGCTTTTTTTTAATCAATTAATTTTATTTTTATGACAAAAACAATTAATTCTCTTGTAGAAAAAATGGAAAAATTACAAGAAACTACTGCTGGAACCTTAAAAGGTGGTTTTGCATCAATTACTAGTGGAACTAGCCTTGCAGCAAGAGCTAGAGACAACAATGGTAATTCATGTAACAACTCTGGAGACTGTACAAAGTCAACTAATGACATCAACTGTACAAATTCAGGTACTTGTTTAGCACTTTAGAAAAAAAATGGGTGAATTAATTCACCCATTTTTTTAATCAACAATATTTAATTTAGATAATAATAAAATGGAAAGTAACAAAGTGCCAAGCAGATATAATGTTTTTTTTAAACATGAAAATAATAACATTGGGTTTAACGGATACTCATTAGAATATATAGTTTTAGACGAGTTATTGTTTGAACTCTATAATAACGCTTTTTTGAAAAAAAATTTCACAGAGTTAAAGGAAGTTCACAATGAATTTTATGAATTCCTTATAGAAAAGGAATTTCTTGTTGATGATTCCGTAGATGAATTTGAAAGAATAAAAATGTTGAGTCAAAAAATAGATAGTGACGAATCAAATTATGTGTTAACTATAAATCCAACAATGAATTGTAATTTTAAATGTTGGTATTGTTATGAGACCCATATAAAAGATTCTAAAATGGATGAAAAGACAATTGCATCAACTATTAAACTTGTTGAAAAAATATTCGAAGAAAAAAAGGAACTTAAAAACTTTACACTATCTTGGTTTGGTGGTGAACCTCTTTTATATTTTGAAAAAGTAATAAAACCAATATTAAAATCTGTTTCTTTAAAAGCAAAAGAATATGGAATCAATTTTGGATGTGGAATCACAACTAATGGTTTGTTAATTAATCAATCTGTTTTAGATTTTTCTAAGGAATTTGGATTGGATCATTTTCAAATAACCTTAGATGGAAATAAAGAAAGACATGACAAGGTAAGATTTATCTCAGAAGGAAAAGGTTCATATGACAAAATTGTAGATAATATACTATTGATTGCAAAAAACAAACTAGTTACATCGATAAGAGTAAATTATTCTACCGAAACAATGTCTGGATTTGGAGATATTATAAATGACTTTGAAAATATAGAACCTGAACTTAAAAAATACATTAAATTTGATTTTCATAAAGTATGGCAGGTAGGCGAAAAGTTAGAAGATGAAGCTAATATTTACAGATTATTATTTAGAGAAAAAGGATTTTTTGTTAGAGGCGGGGTTTATGATACAGTTACTGGATCATGTTATGCTGACAAAAAAAATCATGCGACCATAAACTATAATGGAGAAGTTTTTAAATGTACTGCCAGAGATTTTAAAAGTGATAATAAAGAAGGCTCTTTAAATGAAGACGGCTCTATAACTTGGAATGAAAAGTTTGATAAACGATTAAATAGTAAATTTAAAAATGCACCATGCAAAGAGTGTAAAATTCTCCCAATTTGCGGTGGTGGGTGTACTCAACAAGCTATAGAAAACGAAAATGTAGATTATTGCATCCATAATTTTAGTGAAGAATCAAAAATGAAAGCAGTACAGGATAAATTTTTAGAAACTTTAACTTACTCATAACATTTTAAGATCTTATTAAAACTATATAATGTTTTCTATTAAAAATAAGTTTCCGCATTATATGCAGCCTGATGAAATGTCTTGCGGCGCAACGTGTCTTAGAATTATTTCAAAGCATTATGGGAAAAACTACAGTTTGCCAGATTTACTTCAAATTAGTGGAACGACAAGAGAAGGTACAAGTTTATTAGGTTTGAGTGAGGCTTCAGAAAAAATTGGGTTTAGGAGTTTTTGTGCAAAAATTCCTATTAAAAATTTATTCGATGATGCCCCATTACCCTGTATAGCATTTTGGAATCAAAATCATTTCGTTGTAATTTATAAAATTAAAAATGATAATATTTATATTTCTGATCCTGCTCATGGATTGTTAGTCTATACAAAAAAAGAATTTATTAAAAGCTGGGTAAATGACGGTAAAGATGAAGGTATTGCATTATTGCTTGAACCTACCAATGAGTTTTATGAAGAAGAAAGAGCACATCTTAATGGTGTAGAAATTAAACCAAAGAAAAATTTATTCTTTTTATTTAATTATTTAAAAAAGTACAAAAAATCAATATCTCAATTAATTTTAGGTTTACTTGCAGGTTCTATATTGCAATTAATTTTTCCTTTTTTAACTCAAAGTATAATTGATATAGGAGTACAGAATAAAGACATAGGTTTTATATATCTTATTTTGCTTGCGCAGTTAATGGTGTTTTTTGGTCGAATTACTATTGATATTATAAGAAATTATATTCTTATGCATATTAGTAGCCGAATAAATATATCATTAGTATCGGATTTTTTTGTAAAATTAATGAAGTTGCCTATTTCCTATTTTGACGTAAAAATGACTGGAGATATTATGGAGCGAATAAATGATAATCATCGAATAGAAAATTTTCTAACGGGTTCTTCATTAAATACATTATTTTCTCTATTAAATTTTGTAATCTTTAGTGCCGTTTTAGCTTGGTATAATCTCCAAATAGTTTTGGTGTTCTTAATTGGAACATTTCTTTATTTTTTTTGGATAACTTTTTTTCTAAAACGTCGAGCAGATTTAGATTATAAACGATTTCAACAAAGTAGTCAGAATCAAAGCAGAATTGTAGAATTAATAGGTGGGATGCAAGAAATTAAGCTACATAATGCTGAACGTCAAAAAAGATGGCAATGGGAAATTATGCAGGTTAAATTATTTAAAATTAATTTAAGGGGGTTATCATTAACAACTGCTCAGAATTCAGGTTCATCATTAATAAATGAATTGAAAAACATTATAATTACTTTTCTTTCTGCTAAGTTAGTCTTAGAGGGAAAAGTAACTTTAGGAATGATGCTATCAATCAGCTACATTATAGGTCAACTAAATGCTCCCGTAATGGAAATGGTTGGATTTATTCAACATTGGCAGGATGCTAAATTAAGCTTAGATAGATTGAGTGAAATTCATAATAAAGAAAGTGAAGAACCTTTTGGAAAAGAATATATTAATGAAATTTTATCTAATTCATCATTCAGTTTAAACAACATGTCATTTAAATATGACGGAATAGGCAATAGCTTAGTTTTAAATAACATAAATATAAATATTCCAGCAAATAAGATAACTGCAATTGTTGGCAGCAGTGGAAGTGGAAAGACAACTTTTATGAAATTATTATTGAAATTTTATGACCCAAATGAAGGTAAAATTTTTATAAATAAAATAGATTTAAAAAATATTTCTTCAAAAATTTGGAGAGATAAATGTGGGGTTGTAATGCAAGAGGGTTATATTTTTAGCGATACTATTGCAAATAATATTGCATTAGGCGTTGACACTATAGACAAGGATCGCTTAAAACATGCTTCAATTGTTGCGAATATAAAAGAATTTATTGATTATTTACCTTTAGGTTATAATACTAAAATTGGAATGGAAGGTATTGGTATTAGTACTGGGCAAAAACAAAGAATATTAATTGCCAGAGCAATTTACAAAAATCCTGATTTTTTATTTTTTGATGAAGCGACAAGTGCTTTAGATGCAACAAATGAAAAAATCATAATGAATAATTTAAATGATTTTTTTAAAGGAAAAACAGTTTTTATAATAGCACACCGACTAAGTACTGTTAAAAATGCAGACCAAATAATTGTATTAGAAAAAGGACACGTAGTCGAGCAAGGAAATCATAAAGAATTGGTAACCAGACATGGAGTATATTATGAATTAGTTAAAAATCAATTAGAATTAGGGAATTAGTGAGCGACGAAAAAGAAATAATAATTCGCAGCGAAGAAGTAAATGAGATTTTAACTTCTACTCCAAAATGGATATTTCGATGGGGTATTTCTGTTATTTTTATTTTAATAATAATAGGTACAACCTTGAGTTATTTTATTCGATATCCTGATATTTTGAGGGCTGACATTACTTTAACCACGTTAAATCCGCCAGTGACCTTAATCTCAAAAAATAATGGTAAACTGACCTATTTATTAATTAAAAACAATGATGTCGTAAAAGAAAATCAAACGATTGCTGTTATTGAAAATATAGCAAATTACAAAGACGTGTTATATTTGTTCAATATTGGTAGTGATATTATTAATCAGTTAAAACTAAGTGATACAATTCCTCAAGTAACTATAAAAGATAGTTTAAAAGTAGGAGAACTCACTCCAAATTATTTATTGGTTTTAAAATCTATTAAAGACTTAAATATGTATAAAGCAATTAATCCTTTTAATAGACAAATTACATTATTAAAAAAAGATTTGATAAGCTATAATGGACTTTTAGCCAAATATAAACAACAAGAATTTTTCAATAATCAACAACTCGCATTATCAGAAACAGATTATAATAGGGATAAAACTTTATTTGAAAACAAAGTAATTTCAGCAAGAGAGTTTGACACAAAGAAGAAAGAATATTTAACAGCACTAAACAGTAATGAGCAAATTAAGATTACAGTTTCAAATGCCTATATTCAGATAAATTCAATTGAAAAAAACATACTTCAATTACAAATACAAGACTATCAAGAGCAAGCAAAAATTAAAAATGAGTTTTTCCAAAACCTTAAATCATTAGTTTCTGAAATAACAAAATGGAAACAATTGTACTTAATTGAAAGCCCTATTAAAGGAAAAATTTCATTTTTTAATGTTTGGACGGTTAACCAAAACATAAAAGCTGGTGATGAACTATTTTCAGTTATTCCAACACAAAAACAACAATTTATAGGCAAATGTATTTTACCTATTCTTAATACTGGTAAATTATCTATTGGCCAAAATGTAAATATTAAATTGGATAATTATCCTTATAACGAAAATGGTATGTTACAAGGTATTATTACAAATATTTCGGAAGTACCAAATAAAGATACTTATGCTATTGATGTTGATTTGAAAAATGGATTGATAACTTCATATAATAAAACTCTGACTTATAAAGAGCAAATGAAAGGTAAGGCTGATATTATTACTAAAAATGTGTCAGTTATGGATAGGATATTTTTTAATTTCAAAAAATTGGTAGATAGGAAATAAAAAACGTAACGCATAAAGCAATGAAATTTAACATAGTTAGCTATATTTTTTTAATGTCTATTGCTATATTTCCAGCCTTCAGTCAGGAAATAAAAGTATCGATTATTGATAAAGAAACAAGTTTGCCAATTCCTTTTGTAACAATTGTAGTACCAACGCAAGATTTAGAATTATTTGCAAATAAAGATGGGGTTTTCTCATTAAGTAGTCTTAAATTAAATATAGGAAGTTCTATTGTCTTTTCTCGCATAGGATACGCCAATTTAAGTTTAACAATGGAAGAGCTCCAATCTATGATATTGAAGAAGAATAACAAGCTATTCTTAGAACCAAAAACTATTATATTAGATGAAATTAGTATAAAACCAAAAACTTTAAAATTCACTAAAGAAGGGAATGGCTTTGGAAGTAAACAAAGACAAATAGGAATTGGAAAAGATAGTGTTGGATGTGAGATAGGAACAGTAATACCTGTTAATTTTCTAGAATCAACAATTGAAAAGGTTACTTTTAGGCTTACACAAAATAAATATGGGCACTTTAAATTTAAAATTAACATTTATAAATTAGAAAATAATCAGCCAAGTACCAAAATTAATTTACAACCAATTTATTTTGAAGCTGACATCAAATCTGGTATTTGTGAGATTAATATTAAAAATTATTCTATTGTCGTTAACAATGATTTTTTTCTATCAATAGAATATATGTATGATATGGGAAAATACTCTGTATATTATGCATCTTCTATGAAAAAAAGCCCAACATTTTGTAAAGATTCGAGAAACTCTAAATGGTTTAAAGTAATGAGTGGTGATAATAATGTTAGTGTCAGCATTAATACAATCCAATCACATTTTGAAGAATCTAAATAATATTTAAAGTTTGATTATTATACTTAATAAAAAAACATTCTAATAAGCGTGAGTTTGCTTAATATAAAATGTTAGCCGTAATTTGCATAAAAATAAATTAAATAAAAACGATATGACAATAAAATCAATTATACTGGCAATAGTAGTAACAATATTTATGGGGTCAATTTTAAAGGCTCAAGAAAAACCAGCCAAAGTTAAGGAGTATGGTATAGGGTTAAGCAGTTTTAATAGCTTTTCATTGCAATATCGTTGGGGTACTGATAAACTTCTTTACCGACTTCAAGGAAATATTGGTGCAAATACTTCCTTCGGAACTTCATCAACTAAATCTACTAACGTTTATGACTCTATACATAGTGGTAATACAAACATTACAACAAAAACCACTTCGCCTACTAATATTAATTTTGGACTGAGTTTTAGCACTTTAAAACTAAAAAGTATAACAGATAAATTTGGATTAATGTATGGATGTATGTTTGGATTATCATATAGATACAATAAATCCGAATCAGTTGGTACAGGAACAATAACCAATAATCTTTATTCGCCTATTGGCACATACCCTGATAATACAACTTCAAAAAATACTGTAAAAACCTTTCAACCTTATATTGGTATAGTAGTCGGAGCCTATTATAAGATTAGCCCTTCATTTTTATTGTATGCTGAAATTAGCCCTAATATATTTTATGCATACACATCCAGTCATACAAAAACCACTAACACAACAAATCTTTCTTATACTGAAAGTCGTAAAGAATCAACTAATAATTTTGGGTTATCTAATCTTTCAAATTCAGGGGCTATGCTTACATTTGTTTATAGAATAACAAAATAAGCATTGCATTACAAAATTACAAGCAAAATATATGGAAGTCGAACAAAATAATAGAGCTAAATGCTATTATTACTTAAGGGAAACATTGACATAATTACTCACATTCCTTAATTTGTTTTATCTCAAAAAAATGTTATATTTGAAATGTAATTCTTTGACATATTTTTAAGATTTCATAAGGTAAACTAAAACAACCTAAATCAAATCTTAAATCTACCAACGGTAATTTTAGGTACAGTTATATCAATAATGTTACCTATTTGTTACCCACATACTTTCAATATCATTGATAAGCCCCATAAACGCTAATGTATAGGAAGATTGATAACAAAGCAGTTAGCTTTGTTATTTGCTATTCGGTAGAAAACGGTTTCAAATTCCTCACTTCTTATAGCTGCAAACCGTTATGTGTAACCTTAACGCAACAACAA
>JAYVDU010000431.1:0-11039 GCA_043749245.1 Bacteroidota bacterium
TAATGAGATATTTATTTTAGAAAAGTATCAATAGAAAAAATATTGTCAATGGAAATGTGTTCTATTAAATTATTGACTTGACTTTCTTCTAATGCTAAAATATCTATTGTTGGTATAAATTTGATGCGCCCATCAAATTCGCCATTTATAATAGTTCCGTATTTTCGGATACCATTATTTAAAATAATCATTGCCTGTGTCGTATTCATTGTTTCTCTTTTTTTAGTAAAAGTCAAACATAGTGCCATAGTATCAATAAACCATTAACGGCATGTTATGTGATTGTAAATAAGGTGGTTAATAATGTTAATGTAAAAATAAAAGGCTTCTTACCCTATTGTAAGAAGCCTTTATAATTTGTTAATTAAACTGTTATTGCTTGATTGAAACAGGCAGGGTAGGAGCAGACTGAGCTGGAACGGTTACCGTTACAATAGTTTTTAAACCATTTACTGCCTGTGTGTAATTTGGATTTATTTTCACACATTGTTCCCAATAGTATTTTGCTTTGGCATAATTTCCTTTTTGATAATAAGCACCACCTAAATTATAAAAACCTTCAGGGTTTAATTTATCTAAAATGATGGTTTTATTTAATTCATATATAGCACTATCTAATTGACCCCGTTGCGCTTTTTTATAACCACGTTGTAATAAATCATTGTAAAATACGATGTAATAATTTTTTAAGTAAGGATTGTTAGGATACAGATGTTCTGCGTGTTTCCAGTAAAATAAGGCATCTCGGTCGCGCCCTAATTGATAACTACCTAAACCTAAGTTCAAATATCCATTTACATAGCGAGGATGAAGTTCAACAGCGTGTTTTAAATATTTTAAACCTTTTTCTAAAAAGGCTACACGTTTTTTGTTAAACACCACTTTGTCAACAGAATCCACATGATATACTTCGATAGATCCAACAAGAGGCTTCACTTTTTGCCCCATGGTTTCAATGATGCCTTGCTCTCTTACTACAGGGTTCGGGCTCATTTCTTTTAACTGAACTAATGTTGTATCCGCAGGGTTGGACACAAACGTTTTAGTGTTAGCTAAATCAATGTAACGCGCACCAGCATTACCTAATACGAGTACTGAGTTTGGAATAATTTCTACATCTTTTAAAAACAAAGTGATGTCATTTTTCCAATCCCAATTACGCTCCCATGTTTTGCAACCGTATAAGAACGTCATAGTTGCTAATAATAAAAAGAAAATGCCTTGTTTAGCTTTAAAAGCCATGTTTGGAATGGAATCAAATCCTTTTAAAATAAGCCACGCTAATGCGATACAAAAACCAATGGTAGAGTGGAACAACAAACGCTCTCCCATCGTTGCTCCAATATCCATTAAAATATTACCAATCATTAATAAGAAAGCAAAATATGTTGCAATAGCAAAACCCATGATGTGTTTACGAATCACCAGCTTCACGCCATAATAGGCTAAACTAATATGTAATATAATTGATATAATGGAATCCCAACTTGTGAAATGTCGATATTGAATGGTATTAAATGAATAATCAGAAGTTAATGGATGTGGAAACCAACATAGCCCAATGTATTTTAATAATACAAAAGCTTTTGTCATAAAGCGTTCTTCCCCATTAGCTAATAAATAAGGGTTATTCAAGATTTCTGTATCTGGTACACCTGGTTTTAATTTTACTGCTATTAAACGCATTCCTAAATAAAATAGCATGATAAAGAATTGCCATGTCATCAACTTTCCGAAATTAGTTTTAGTCTTAGAGCCTAATAAAAATACGCCGATTATTAAATATAAAAATGGGAATAACCAAAATGCCATGGTAGCTTTTTGCCCAGGTTGAATATGGATGTCAGAGCTACGTTTTACAAATAACATAAATAAAGCTGCTATCACAAACGAACCAAATACAAAGATGGTTTGCATAAAGTCAGGTGATTTTGTAAATGTTTTGTAATCAAACTCTATTTTACCAAATACATAAAATGCAACTGGCATTAATGCAATTAAAACTACCGCATATTCTTTTGCTAATAAGGCTAATAAGAAACAAATAACAGCCCACGCTAATATGATGTTTTTTGATAATTTTTCTCCCTTAATCAATGTCATGTAACAAGAGTATACAATTAGTCCTCCAATAGCGATAGTTGGCAGATTAATCAAAATTCCAATATCTTTTGTATTTGCAATAAATAAATAGCCGAAACCTATTACAACAATTGATATAACTGCAAAACATAATTGTCTTATAGATGCTGATGCTTTACTTAATAAGCCTTCTTCTTTAATGTAATTTGCATAATCTACAAACCTAAAGGAATAAAAGAATGTTAATGAAATAAATATCAAAGAAAAAATCTCATCTCTACTTTTTACATTGGCTATGGCCTCGGAATGGAGTGGATGCATCAAGAATAAAATGGCAGCTAAGAAAGCTAAATCGTGATTATCTTTAAAAATATAATTTCTAAAAAATAGGAATAGTAACATAATGCCTAAAATGAAAGAAATAATATTAACGAAATGCCTTATTGAAGCTCCTTTTACTTGGCAATCTACTTCGTTAAATACACCGTCATTATTGATGTCATCTTTAGGGTCGTCTACATGAGTTAATCTAAAATTAGCGGTATCACTACGCCAACAAGCAGCAGGGTAATTTCCATCTTTAGGATAAGCGCCAATAAATTGTTGTTCGATGGCAAAACTCACAACCGATAATGGTCGGTAACGCCCGCCGGCTAATTGATCGGTAGCATTCATTTTACGGTAAAAACTTTCGTAAGCATCTTTGGTTAAAATACCTTTAATGCCTGCAATTCCCTTAATAACGTGATCATTTTGATGAATAATAATACCATCATCAAGCGCATACTCATTATTTAAGGTAGTGAGGTTAAAAATTAACCCCAATAAAATAATAACAATAAAAGGTGCTTTTTGATTTTTGAAAGGAAAAAATCGAAAGGTATTTTTTAACTCTTCAAATTTAGGTTGCTTAATACTTGTAGTTTCTTTTGCCATATAAAATTAGGTGTAATAACACAAATATACTTAAAACTTCAAAAAAATGATTTTTAAGATTAAAAAATTAGTTAAAAATCTGTAAATTGCCTTAGTAATGCAGGCTAACTGGAATATAAGACGTAAGGTATTGATTGTATTAGTTACTATCTGTGCTGTTTTATCGTTTTTGATTTCCTATTTTAACAAAACAACCACCAAAGAGTTAGCTATAGAGGCTCAATATAAATTACAGCAAAAGGAAACTTTAGCTCAAGAAAAATTAGTTTTATTAACTAAATTTTTAAAAACAACTAAGCCTAAAAAATTATTTACAAAGTATCAAAAAGATATAGCCGAACTTTATAAAAAAGAAGGTATTGCTATTTATGTATATGAAAACGATAGCCTTTGTTTTTGGAGTGATAATGAGCCTGCTATTGATTTATATTCCTATGCTTTAAACTCAAAAGCTGAACTTATAAAAATTAGAAATGGATGGTTTGAATGCATCACCCAAAAAGACAGTATAGCCCCAAATTATAAAGGTATCGCTCTAATAGCCATAAAAAATGAATATGATTTAGAGAATAAGTACATCCAAAATAATTTTAGTGAATGGCTTGATCTACCATCTAATACACAACTTAAAACCGATTTTAATTATTTAAATCCAGCTATTAAATCAAAATGGGGAAATACATTATTTGAGATTTACAGAAATAACGGGGTGTATAAAAGTAAGATGCTGTCAGGTTATGCAACGCTATTTGCTGTAGTGGCGGGGCTATTAATGCTATTGATCATTTTTTATGAAATTAAAAAACGAGTAAGAGATAAAGTTGCACAACTAATGGCATTTGGATTAGTTTGTTTATTACTGAGGACATTGATGATTTATTTTAAATGGCCGTCTGTTTTTTACGAAACGCGTTTGTTTGATGCGAGCGTTTTTGCCGATGGTAATTCTTTTTATTTTTCCTATTTGGGTGATGTTTTAATTAATAGTTTTTTAATATTACTAGTGGCTGTTATATGTTACAATACAAATTTTATTAAGCTCGCTAAAACCAAATTTACCTTACTATTAATAGTAACTATTGGCACAGTAATACTTACTTATTATTCTATCAGTATTAGAAATTTAATTTACAGTTTGGTTAATAATTCAACGATTAATTATAATATCAATGAGCTCTTTGATTTTACTGGTTATAGCCTGATTGGCTTATTATCAATAGGTTTTATGCTGTATTCATTTTATATATTATGTGAAGAATTGGTGATTATTATTCTATCTCAGTTGAATCATAAGTTATTGATACTAGCTTATTCGTTGGGACTTTATTTGGTTATTTACCTTTTTGTAAATGTTAGTATATATGATTATTTATGGACGTTGCCATTAGGTATTGTTTCTTTAGCATTGAGAAAATATAAAGCTTCGTATAATTTCATTAATATTGGTTTGATAGTTTTAGTTGCCACAATTACTACATCCAATTTGTTTAATAAATACGAACAAAAAAATAAACAACAAACATACGATGCTCTGTCGTTTGGCTTAACGGACAGGCAAGATATTATTGCGGAAAATGAATTTACAAAAGTAATTTCTTCTATTAAAACCGACAGTAAATTAAAAAATTTATTATCGTTATTGCCCTTAAGTAGCGAGCAAATAGAGCAAAGCATCAGGCAGGTTGAGTTTAGTGGCTATTTTGAGCGTTATGAGATTACTTTGGCATTATTTAAAAATGATGGTTCGTCTGTATTTAATCAAACATTTCCTCAATACTTAAACGAAGATTATTTTAAAAAACAAATAAAGTTAGGTTCACAAACCATTAGTGATGAGTTGTATTTTATTGATCAGGAAAAAAAACCAATTAAATATGTTGCTAAAATAGACATTGAAAGTGGCACTAATAATCCGGAAGATTTGTATAATCTATACGTTCAGATGGAGCCTAAAAACACGAGTAATTTAGGTGCGTTCCCGGATTTATTATTAGACAAATCATTAGAAAGTAAACTCGAAACAAAAAAAATATCTTATGCTGTTTATGAAAACAATAAACTTGAAAGAATTTTTGGAGACTTCCAGTATCCTTTATATTTAAGTTATAAAAACTTTAATAATATTAGTGATGAGGGATATGCACATTATTATTATGAAAATAAAAAAAACACAAAAGTTATTATAAGTGAAGTGAAATCAGGCCTATGGCAACGTTTAACATCAATGTCTTATTTATTTATATTTTTTGCTATCATCGTTTTATGCAGCATCATGTTTAATTCTATAGTACTTAAACGCCGAAATGATTTTAACTCCCTAAATTATCGTATCCAGTTTATATTGGTTTCAATTGTGTTTTTGTCTTTAACGGGAGTTGTATTTGGAACCATTTGGGTGGTCGAATCACAGTTTGAACTAAAAAATAAAAAGGAATTAATAACTAAGTCTCAATTAGTTTTAAAAGAATTAGAGCAGGCCATTGCAAAGCCATCTCGATTAGATCCTGCACATAAAAATAATACAACGGTTACATTAAAAAAATTATCGCAATTATTTGGAAGTGATATTTCATTGTTCAATGAAAAAGGCGTTTTATATTCATCCTCACAACCTGCTATCTATGATCAAGGATTGATTTCTAAATTCATGAATCCTGTTGCTTATGCAAGTTTCATGCGAGAGGCAAAGGCCAGCTATTCTCAACGAGAAACAATTGGTTCGCTGAATTATCTTTCGGCTTATATCCCATTTTATAATAATAATGATAAATTAATAGGCTTTATTAATCTTCCTTATTTTTCTCGACAAAAAGATTTAGAAAAAGAAATAACAGCCTATTTAACAACCCTCATAAATATTTATACCTTATTATTTGCAATCACCACATTAGTTGCCTTATTAGTATCTAATTTATTAACGAAACCTTTACGTATCATAAAGCAACAAATTTCTAATATTAAATTTGGCACTCACAACGAGGCTTTGGAATGGCATACAAAAGATGAGATTGGTGATTTAGTAAATGAGTATAATGCCATGCTTATCAAGCTCGAAAAAAGTTCGCGATTATTGGCTCAATCAGAACGAGAAAGTGCTTGGCGCGAAATGGCAAAACAAGTGGCGCATGAAATTAAAAATCCACTCACGCCTATGAAGCTTAATATTCAGCATTTACAGAGGGTTGTAGCAACACATCCTGAGGATATAAATGATAGAGTTAATAAAGTTGCTGCGATGCTGATAGAGCAGATAGACACTTTATCTCATATAGCTACTGAATTTTCGAGTTTTGCTAAACTGCCAGTTGCACGGTCCGAAAGAATTAATTTATACGAAGTGTTACAAAATGTTACTAAGCTATTTCAGCAAAATACCGACTGTCAAATTACATTACACGCGCCTACCGAATTATATATTTTAGCAGACAAGGAACAGTGTATTCGGATATTTACTAATTTATTGAAGAATGCAGAACAGGCTATTACGCCTGATAAAAAAGGTCTTATTGTTATTGAAGCATGCGTTACAGAAAGCGATGTTATTGTTACTGTTAATGATAATGGATGCGGTATAGAAGAGTCGGTAAAGGACAAATTATTTATTCCAAATTTCACTACTAAAACTACTGGGACAGGTTTAGGATTAGCTATGGTTAAAAATTCTGTAGAGATGTTTAATGGCAGTATAACTTTTGAAACTAAGTTAAATATAGGCACTATGTTTACATTAACGTTTCCAAAAGAAATATAATATTCTCGGCGTAATTACTTATTTGTCTTTATTAAAATTATGATTACTAAGCTTGCCGAAGCACTTCATACGTTGGTAAAGGTGCGACTGGCTTTGCCAAATCAGGTTGATACATGTTTTCTTTCTAAAGTATATCGTAATGCTTTGTCATTTGTTGATTTGACAATTTTTTTTTGTGCAATTTATTTCAAACCTAATACAAAACGTTTTCTGTATGGCAAACTTTTCGAATACCAAATAGTTGACATAAAAAAAGGCTACTGTACACATCCCCGCAGAAAGTACAGTAGCCATATTTTTTGGTTTAAACTAAACAAAACCTATTATAAAGAACGTAGTGTAAAATTAGTACCTAATCGTTCAAAAAATATAGCAAACTAATAAGTGGTAGGATTTATTTGATAAGTGGTCGGTTTTTTCGGTTTAGTGTATTTTATTTACTTAAAAAATGCTAAACATTAGAGTTCTTTAATCCACTTGCATATATCTTTGATGACTTGCTCGTCTACATTATTAGGCTTTTCATATTCATCTGGTTTCGATTTCCCTGTACCAGCCATAAACAAATGATTTAGTGTAGGATATGAAATGAATTTATTTTTCGAATTAGAATTAAGCGCTTGCTTCCATAAATTAAAATCCGTCATTGTTACTTGATAATCACGTTCGCCTTGTTGAATTAAAATAGGCTGCTTTATTTTTTTTGCAATTTCTAGTTGGTTGTATGCATTAAGTGATTGCCAATAATAAGAATGTAAACCAAGCGGTAAATCCTCAGGTTTAGTTGATTTTAATAGGCTTTCATTCTTTACTCTTTTTATTTGAATTTCAAGTTTAAGTAAATCTTGTTTTTCCGTAACATCAATACTATCCAAACCAAATAAATATGCGTACTGTTCTAATAGTAAATCTTCCAAAGGCCTTGCATTTCCTGCTAATAAAATGATAGCCTTAACGTCTTTTGACTTTTTAGCAATTAGTGGCGCCAACATAGCACCCAAACTATGACCAATAAGGGTGATTTTTGATTTTTTAAATAACGGATTATTTTTTATTAAAGCAATGGCGCTTAATGCATCGTCTATGACCTCTTCATTGATGCCAACTTTGTCAGGCTGTTGCATCAATTCTTTTCCGTAAGTTAAGGTTCGTTTATCATATCGAAATGTTGCAATCCCTTGTGATGCTAGTCCTGTTGCGATATCTTTCAAGAGTTTGTTTGGCCCGATAGTTTCATCTTTATCATTTGGCCCAGAACCCGCTAACAATATAACAACCGGAGGATTTTCAATATTATTAGGAATACATAAAATACCAGGAAGGGTGTAGTTATCTTTTTTTACTGATAATCTTGATTCGTAAAAGTTAGAGTTTTTACAATAAGATGGTTCAATGTGAGCTGTAGAACTTTTAGCTGGCTTAAAAAATAAGCCTATCAATTTATGAGTTTGGTTATAGGTTAATGCTAAATCCATTTTTGTTTTTTCGAATTCACAACGAACAAGAGTTGTTACTGTTGTATCCGTTTTAGTTGAAGTAATGGATGAATAACCTTTGTAGTCACCTACAAATCGCGACATATTACCCCACATTTCTTTCATCATATCAGTAGATATTTTGTTAGTAAGTGAAGTGTCCATAAATTGCTGACAGCTGTCAAATTTTTCTTGTTGCAAGTATTGCATAAATTTAACGGAAGTGGATACGTAAGTTTGAGCTTTACAAAAGCTTACTAATACTATTAAAAGAAGAGCAACCTGTATTTTTTTCATAGTGTTTAATAAAACAATTTAGAGGAAACGTCTACACTAAAAAAATTGCAAACTACTTTTGTATGACAATAGAATAGCGATAAACAGTACTTTTTCAGTAAGACTTTCAACGTTTTTAAAATCATGAAAGTCTCTTTAATAACTTAATTCATATACCCTTCAATGCTTGTATCGAAAGAGTGCTTGTATTCGCTAATCAAACCGTAGTTTGTATTATCAACCACAACAGCTTTTCCTTTTACAACTCCAAGTTTAGTAAAGGCAATGTTTTGTTTTTTTAATTCTGTTTCAATAGTAGACGTATTATTAGCAGAAACACTAACGATCACTCTGCTTTGAGCTTCTCCAAATAAGAAGGCATCTTTACGAACAGAAGCATCAGTTGTAATTTCAAAACCTAAGTTATTTACCATGGCGCTTTCTAATAAATTCATAAACACACCGCCATCACTCACATCGTGAGCAGATACAACTGATTTATTTTTTATTAAAGATATAATACACGCTTGTATGTTATGTTCAGTTTCTAAATCAAAAAATGGTGCAGGCGTATTTTTTACTTTATGGTAGCTATATAAATATTCAGAAGAAGAAATATCGTTTTTGCTTTCACCAATTAAATAAATGATATCTCCTTCATTTTTAAAATCTAACGTTGTCTGGCTATTTTTATCGGCTAAAATCCCAATCATACCAATAGTTGGAGTAGGGAATACAGGTCCTTCATAACTCGATTGATTATAGAAACTCACATTGCCACCTGTTACAGGCGTTTCAAATTTTAAACAGGCTTTACTCATTCCTTTGATAGAACCAACGAATTGCCAATACACTTCAGGGTTGTATGGATTGCCAAAATTTAAACAGTTAGTTACTGCACTGGGAATACCACCACTACAAACAATATTACGAGCCGCCTCGCTAACGGCAATGGCACAGCCAACTTCAGGATCCGCATTTACATAACGGGCGTTACAATCAACCGTCATCGCTAATGCTTTTTTAGTTCCCTTTATGTTAACAATTGCTGCATCGCTTGGTTTATTAGTACTCATGTTAATGCCACCAACCATGCTATCATATTGATTGTAAATCCAACGTTTACTAGCTAAGTTTGGTAACTTGGCTAAAAATTGCATCACTGGCTTTAAATCTTTGGGTTCTTCTACAGAAGAGATGTTGAATTTTTTTGATTCTGCATAATAAGCAGGTTCTTTGTATTCGCGCGTATAGATTGGTGCGCCACCGCCTAGTACTAAAACATCAGCGGGAACATCCGCTACTAATTCATCATACATGTAATATTTTAAACGGTCGCCGGCAGTTACTTCACCTATTTGTTCGCAATTCAAATCCCATTTATCAAATACAGCTTGTACTAAGGCTTCTTTCCCTTTTTCTACCACCACTAACATACGCTCTTGTGATTCGGATAATAAAATTTCAAATGGATGCATTCCTGCCTGACGAGTAGGAACTTTGTGCAACCAGATATTCATACCGTGTTCTCCTTTGGCACTCATTTCGGAAGTTGAGCAAGTAATACCTGCCGCTCCCATATCCTGCATACCAATAACAGCGCCGGTTTTAATCACTTCTAAAGTTGCTTCTAATAATAATTTTTCTTGGAAAGGATCGCCAACTTGTACAGATGGTAAATCTTTTGCAGAGTCTTCGGTCAAATCTTTACTTGCAAAAGCAGCACCAGCAATGCCATCTTTACCAGTTGAAGAACCTACAATAAATACAGGATTTCCTACACCATAAGATGTGGCGCTTACGGTTTCTCCTTTTTTAACGATACCTACGCTCATAGCATTTACAAGAGGATTCACGTTATAGCAGTCATCAAAAAATACTTCACCGCCAACGGTTGGTATACCAAAGGCATTACCATAATCACCAATACCTTTTACAACACCTTTGACTAACCATTGTGTTTTTTGAGAATTAATATCTCCAAAACGCAAAGAATTTAATTGAGCAATTGGACGAGCACCCATTGTGAAAATATCACGGTTAATACCACCAACACCAGTTGCAGCGCCTTGATATGGCTCTAAAGCGCTTGGGTGATTGTGAGATTCAATTTTAAAACAACAGCCTAAACCATCTCCGATATCAACTAAACCAGCATTTTCCTCACCAGCTTTTGCTAACATGTGCGGACCGTCTTTTGGTAATGTTTTTAACCATGTAATAGAATTTTTGTAAGAGCAATGCTCACTCCACATTACCGAAAAGATGGATACTTCTGTAAAATTAGGCGTACGACCTAAAATTTCTTTAATTCGATCATATTCTTCAGGTAATAGACCTAAATTTTTTGCATCTTCAAGAGAAGCTAATTGTGTGGAGTATTTCATGGTTGCCATAATAAAGATTGCTAATTTAAATTAGGCTATAAAGATACAGAAATACTAAAAAGGAGAGGGATTTGTTAATGAGTTTTAATAAATTTTATTGCCATAAATTAAACCTCCTTTTAACGATTTTTT
>JAYVDU010000432.1:0-3389 GCA_043749245.1 Bacteroidota bacterium
CAATTGGCGGGTAAGGCTAGTTTTAATATTTTAAAAATGGTGAATGCTGAAATTACATTTGAGTTACGTAACGCCATTCATCATGCCATAAAATCAAAAGAAAAAGTAAGTAAGGTAGGCATTGAGATGGATAGAGATGTGAGTGCAAATACGCTTCACGTTGTTAATATTGAAGTTTCGCCTCTTAAGCTTTATGGCGAGGAGCCTTTGTTACTAGTTGTTTTTACTGGCAATAAGGTAGAATTAATGGAAAAACAAATGAAAGGAGTCAAAAGTAATTCCGCATTTAAAGATAAGAGAATAAAAAAATTAGAAGAAGAAATTGCATCTGCGCGTTACGATATGGGCTCTATCACACATGATCAAGAGGCTGTGAATGAAGAGTTGCAAAGCGCCAATGAAGAAATTATATCAAGTAATGAAGAGCTACAAAGTTTAAACGAAGAATTAGAGACTTCAAAAGAAGAAATAGAATCTACTAACGAGGAACTTATTACAACCAATCAGGAGCTTACAATACGTATACAACAAGTAGAAGAATTATATACCTACTATGAAGGCATACTTTCTACCGTTCACGAGCCCATGGTTATTCTCGACAGAAATATGCGTGTTAAATCTGTCAATGCCTCTTTTTGCAAAATGTTTCAAGTAAACGAAGATGATTGTTTGGAAATAACACTTTATAAATTAGGCGATAATCAATGGAATATTCCTCGTTTGAGAGAATTGTTAGAAGAAATTGTTCCAAAAAATAAACACTTTCATGATTTTGAAGTTGAACACACATTTCCGGTTATAGGGCACAAAATTATGTTGTTAAACGCACATCGCATTTCACAAAAGCGCACTAACGAAGAGTTAATTGTTTTGACCATTATTGATATAACTACCGTTAGAGTTCTAGCACTGGCCATTAAGGAAAAAGAAAAGAAAGCGCTTGAAGTACAATTAGAGACAGAAAAAAAATCATTCAAGTTAATTGAAGATAGTGAAAAACGTTATAGTATGATGCTCATGCAATCACCATTTACATTTGTTGTATTGAAAGGTAAAAACAAAGTGATTACAATTGCGAACGATCGTATTAAAAAAGTGTGGGGTAAAGGTAACGATATTGAAGGGAAGTCTCTGCTTGATCTTATGCCGGAACTCAAAAGCACACCCTTCCCCGATTTGCTTGATAGGGTAAGGGAAACGGGTATTCCTTATCATGGCTCTGAGGTTCAATCACCAGAGGACATAAATGGATTAATAAAGAATGAATATTTTAATTTTGTTTTTCAACCTTATTTAGAAGTAGATGAAACCATTTCGGGTGTAACTATTATTGGGTACGAGGTAACCGAACAAGTTATAGTAAAAAAAGACTTAGAGATAAAGCGCACACTGCAGGCAAAAGCATCCAAAATAATAGAAGAAACAAACAGGGAATTAATTGAAGCGAAAAACGACGCAGAATTAAAAACAAAAATTGCAGAAGACGCTGTTCAATCCAAGCAACGATTTTTATCAAACATGAGTCACGAAATTCGCACACCACTGAATGCGATTATTGGATTTACAAATGTGATGCTAAAAACAGAGGTATCAATTAAACAAAAAGAATTTTTGTGCGCCATCAAAACAAGTGGTGATGCCTTAACAGTGCTGATTAATGATATTTTAGATTTGGCAAAAGTTGATGCCGGAAAAATGACATTTGAAAAAAGAGTTTTTAAACTGGAAGAATCTATGTCAGCCATGCTTCATTTATTCGAATTAAAAATTCAAGAAAAAAATATAGCATTTATACGAGAATATGATAAAAAAATACCTTCCGTATTGGTTGGTGACCCTGTGCGTTTACATCAAATAATTTTAAACCTTGTAAGTAATGCGGAAAAATTTACCACAAATGGTAAAATCACGGTTAGCGTAAACTTGCTGAATGAAGACGAAGAAAAAGTAACGATTGAATTTGCAGTGAACGATACAGGTATTGGTATACCTGAGGATAAAATAAATAATATTTTTGAAAATTTCGAACAAGCATCTACCGGCACTTCAAGATTATATGGCGGAACAGGCTTAGGCCTTGCTATTGTTAAGCAATTAGTAGAGCCACAGGGCGGAAGTATACATGTAAAAAGCAAAGTGGGAGTTGGTTCTACGTTTAGTTTTATTTTAAGTTTTGATAAAACCAACGCTGAATGTGAATCAGAAATAGATTACATAGAATCGGATTCTGAAATTAAAAACATTAGAGTATTGGTAGCGGAAGATGTTGCGCTTAATCAATTATTGATTAAAACCATATTAGATGATTTTGGTTTCAAATACGAAAGCGCATCCAATGGAAAAATAGCGATTGAAAAATTAAAAACCAATTCGTATGATATTATATTGATGGACTTGCAAATGCCTGAAATGAATGGATTTGAAGCCACAGAGTATATTCGTAATACAATGAATTCTAAAATACCAATCATTGCCTTAACAGCTGATGTAACAACAGTAGATTTTTCAAAATGTAAGGCTTTTGGTATGGATGATTATATTTCTAAACCTATTGACGACAAAGAATTATATAATAAAATAGTTTCTTTGGTAAAGACGAGTTCTTCAATAGAATATACTGATTATAAAACGAATGAAGATACGTTGAATAAAAATTCTAAGTATACGGATTTAATGTATTTAACTCATCGAACTAAATCTAATCCAAAATTAATGCTCGATATGATTTCTATTTATTTGGAACAAACACCGCCATTAATTAGTATCATGAAACAAAGTTTACAGGATAAAGATTGGAGTACGCTGCAATCAGTTGTACATAAAATGATTCCATCTTTTTCCATCATGGGTATTAATAAGGATTTTGAGAACATAGCTAAGCGAGTTCAGGAAGATGCTGATAATATTCAGAAGCAAGCAAATGCAATACCTGATTTGGTGTTACAACTTGAAACTATTTGTGTTGAGGCCTGTAAAGAATTAAAGGAAGAATTAATTCACATTAAAAAAATTAATAAGTAAGGTTAATAAATCCATCCAAAGGTTTTGTGTCTCATTTGTTTAGTATAATATCAACCACAGTAACATAAAGACTTAATACCAAATGAAATTATAATTTAGTTGATAAAATAGCATTCATACTAAATAAATGTTCCAAACCACATAGGCACGTATCTCACTTAGAATCCTTATTTAGAGTCTGCTCAGTAACTAAAAAATCGAGTAATATCAATACTTTTAAGATGTTTTCTACAAATCATCTGCAAGGTAAATAATTTCAAAACGTTAGTGAATACGTTATATTACTCTGCATTAAAATTATGTTTAGTCGAGTAGGCAAAGGGAATTTCACCCTAAGCCTCTCACAGAACCGTACGTGAACCTCTCAA
>JAYVDU010000433.1:0-3383 GCA_043749245.1 Bacteroidota bacterium
CAAGAGAGTCGCTACTATGATCTTATAACATGAGTGCATAGAATATTATTAAAAACTGTATAAATAATTACATTTAAATGTAGAGATAAATAATCATAAAAAATAAGTAATTTGTTATACTACCTAATGATTAACGTATCTTCGCCTCATAAATAAAACAGCTATGACGCACCAAGAACAATTTATCGCTTTACTTAACAAATCTTTAGAAGAAAATACCTTTATAAAAGTGTCATTGGCTAATTATAAAGGCTCTACAGAAGGTTTGAAAAATTGTTATATCAAGAAAATACAGCTCAAACAAGAAGATAAATTGAGTATGACGTACCGTTATCAAACCAAAGATATTGTTAAAAATTATTCGTACTCAGAAGGTGTGGCAATCATTGCTGGTTTTATTGCTCAAGGCGCATTTAGGTTAGCAACACTTTTTACAATCGAGTTTGATACGGTGTTTGAGTTTGTCAATAAAGATAAAACAAACTTAAAGAAAAATAAAGCAACGCATACAGAATTACCTTCTTTGGAACACAATACGCAAAAAAACAGATTGATTGTTTCGGATGGTAAATCGTATTTACATCAATTAAATATTACAGACGAAAAGGGAAAAGTAAATAATCATTCTCAGGATAAGTTTAAACAAATAAATCATTACGTAGAATTATTAAGTCCATTAATTAAAAATTTACCTAAGCACGAAACCCTTCGTGTAAGCGATATGGGCGCTGGAAAAGGTTATTTAACTTTTGCCTTATATGATTATTTAAGTAATGTGTTACGACTACAAACTAAAGTAACTGGTGTTGAGTTCAGAAAAGATTTGGTTGAACTCTGCAATGGCATCGCCAAAAAATCGAATTTTAAAGACCTGTGTTTTGTAGAAGGAACGATACAAGCGTATGATGCGAAAGACACCAATGTGCTCATTGCGTTACATGCCTGTGATACAGCTACGGATGATGCTATTTATAAAGGCATCACGGCCAATGCTGATTTGATCGTAGTTGCGCCTTGTTGCCATAAACAAATTCGTAAAGAAATAGAAAAACATAAAACAAAAAATGAACTAGACTTTTTATTGAAACACGGCATCTTTTTAGAACGACAAGCGGAGATGGTAACAGACGGCTTACGTTCTTTATTGTTAGAATATTATGGCTATACCACCAAAGTATTTGAATTTGTATCGGAAGCAAACACACCAAAGAATGTTATGATTGTTGCTGAAAAGAAGTCGAAAACTGAAACACAAAAAGAAGAGATCCTAAAAAAAATAAAAGAAACAAAAGCCTATTTCGGCATTGAGTTTCATTACTTAGAAAAGTTGATGGAAATTTAGAGTTGGCTTAATTATCCTTCTATATCAATGATTACAGGCATATGATCACTATGCTTTATCCATTCGCTAAACTGACCAACGCTTACAGATACTGTTTTTTCTAAAAAACATTTTGATGCAAAACAATAATCAATATGATATGGTTTATTTTCATGCCTATAAAGAAATAGTGTAGGTTTTGTTTCTTGACTTTGTTCTTCTGAAAAATAGTGATGATATAAACTGTAAATATTTCTTTCTTTTAGAAATTCAACTACATGGGAATGATTTCCTATACGATTTTTTTTATCCCAAATAGTATTACTGTTAAAGTCTCCAATTAATATTGTTTTAGATCCTGTTATATATTGTTGATAATAGTTTATTGCTTTCCAAACCTGTCCGATATACTGATTATCACTATCGTTAGGGTTATTTGCCCAAATAGCAAACATGGTAAATTCTTCAGTTTCATTTGAGATTGATAATGGTAATATCATTCTAAAATCTGGATTATGCCATGTATGTAATTTTATCTTAAATGTTGAATAAGAAAATATACCCAATCCTTTATTTTTATTTTCACCGTACCAAAATACATCAGTTGGTTTTTTTACGTTGGAACTAAATATTAATTTGTCTGGATTTTCGCACTCAGGAACAATTAAAATATCCGGATTTAAAGTCAGAATTTTATCTGCCTTTACCCTAAATTTCATATTACAATTCCAAGTAATTAATCTCAATTTCTATTTTTGTTTCACAAACACATCTGTAAACTGAAAGGTTTTTCCATTGAACAAACCTTTGTCGCTAAGCTTTAATTCAGGGATTACAAGCAATGCCATAAACGATAAACTCATATAAGGTGCGCGTAATTTACTTCCTAAGGCTTTGGCGCGTTTGTCTAATTTGGTGTAAGCTTCTGCTACTTCTTCTGCCGGTTGGTTGGTCATGATGCCGGCAATAGGCAGTTCTAATACCATTGCTTCCTCTTTATTTGCTAAGGAAATACCGCCTTTGGCATTGATAATTAAATTCACGGCATAGCACATATCATCATCATTGGTTCCCACCACTACGATGTTATGACAATCGTGAGCTACACAACTCGCAATAGCGCCTTGCTTTAATCCTATATTTTTTATGAAGGCTTTGGCAATAGGCGCATCTTTATAACGATTCACAACAGCTATTTTTAAAATATCTTCTTCCACATTAGATTCTGCAAAACCATTAACAATAAAGGATTCTATACATAACTCATCCGTCACTAATTGCCCGTCTAATACCTCAATCACTCGTATCTTATCACCTTCACCCTTCAATTTAAAATCATCAGGAGTTTTTAAACTACAATTAAAATTATTAACGATGGGGGCATTCACTGATTTCAAAAATGATATGCCGTTTTCAGCCACTAACGTTCCGCTGATATATGTTTTTAAAATCGTGAAGTCTTTTAAATTATCTATCTCAATGAAATCAGCACTATCACCTACTTGCAATAAACCAACTGGTAAATTGTAATGCTTGATAACGTTATAAGATGCCGCTCTTAACACATGGTATAAATCATGCCCTGCATTCAATGCTCGTTTCACATGATCATTGATATGAGATTCAATCAAATTATCAGGATGTTTATCATCACAACAAAACATGATCTGTTCAGGGTAATCTTTTAATAAAGAAATTAAGGTCTCGAAATTTTTTGCCGCAGAACCTTCTCGTATCAATACTTTAACGCCATGTTTTAATTTTTCTAAGGCTTCCATATAACCAAAACATTCGTGATCGGTTGTGATACCGGCGTTGAAATAATGTTTCATCTCATCTCCCATTAAGCCTGGCGCATGCCCGTCGATAGGCTTACCATGCTTTTTAGCTGAGGCTAATTTTTTTAATACTTCTTCATCTTTGTAAATCACGCCAGGGAAATTCATCATCTCTGCTAAATACACAATTTCAGGACGAGCTAATAATTGATCGATATCATTTGAATTAATCACTGCTCCAGCTGTCTCGAAATTAGTAGCCGGCACGCAAGACGGTGCTCCAA
>JAYVDU010000434.1:0-3381 GCA_043749245.1 Bacteroidota bacterium
GATTCTTTAAAACATTTTGATTTAAAAGCATTATCCGACAATAATAAAACGGATTATCATTTGATTGAAAATCAATTAAAATCTACTCAATGGTATGCAACTGTATTTAAGTCGTGCGAGTGGAATCCTTCTGATTACAATGTTTGCGGAAGCTTTGCCGAAATGCTTGCTAATAATTATGACTCGTTAGATATGCGCATCAGAAATTTTTATGTGCGAATGAAAAACATTCCTGCGTATTATGAAACAGCGAAACAACAACTTAAAAATCCAACCATTGAACATACGCAATTGGCGATTGATCAAAACTTAGGTGGCGCTTCAACCTTTGGTGCTGATTTAAAAGAAGCGCTAAACAAATCGCATATAGATGTGAAAGAAAAAGAAGAAATTTTAAGCAGAGCAAAAGAAGCCACTAATGCCATTGCTGATTATGCTGATTGGTTGAAACATCTGAAACAAACTAATCCTCGTAGTTTTAGGCTAGGTAAGGATTTGTACGACAAAAAATTCGAACACGATATACAATCCGGTTACACCGCCGAAGAAATTTATCAAAAAGCATTAGAGCATAAAAAAGAATTACACGCTAAAATGTATGATCTAGCGAATACTTTATGGTATACTTATTTTACTAAGCCCGAAGCATTAACCGTTGGGATTAAAGGATTTACGCCTAAACCAAAAGATACGTTAGTATTAATTAAAAAAGTAATCGATAAAATTTCATTGAAACATGTGGTTGCCGATTCCTTTCAAACAGAAATAGCACATCAAATACCACGCTTGATCCAATTTATAAAAGATAAAAATTTAATTTACATTGATCCCTCTAAACCATTAGTCGTGCGTAAAGAGCCTGCTTATATGGCAGGTGTAGCAGGAGCTTCTATTTCTTCGCCTGGGCCATATGATAAAAATGGCAATACCTATTATAATGTAGGAAGTTTTTCGGGTTGGAAAAAAAACCGAATCGAAAGTTATTTAAGAGAGTACAATCATTACATTTTACAGATACTAAACATACACGAGGCTATACCAGGGCATTACACGCAATTGGTGTATTCCAACAAATCGCCTAGTATTATTAAATCTATTTTTGGAAATGGCGCTATGATAGAAGGTTGGGCCGTTTATACCGAACGCATGATGCTTGAAAATGGATTTGGAAACGACCCTTCGCCTGGCTCAGGACAAGCTTCTCCCGAAATGTGGTTAATGTATTACAAGTGGAATTTACGTACAACTTGTAATACTATTTTAGATTATGGCGTACACGTTAATAATTTAAGTAAAGAAGCTGCTTTAGATTTGCTTGTCAATCAAGCCTTTCAGCAGCAAGCGGAAGCGGAAGGAAAATGGAAACGTGTAACTGTAACACAAGTACAATTGTGCTCTTATTTTACAGGTTTTAAAGAAATTTATGATTTCAGAGAAGAACTTAAGAAAAAAGAAGGCAAGTCCTTTAACTTAAAAAACTTTCACGAAAAATTTCTGAGCTATGGAAGTGCTCCAGTAAAATACATTAAGGAATTGATGTTGGTGAAATAACTTATACATTGAATTAGATAGCCCATGAAAACAAAAGTCATCCTAACAAGTCTTGCACTAATAGCTATCCTTAGCCTATTTACGACTTGCAAAAAATATCCAGAAAATACAGTTTGGTTTAAAAACCCTACCGATATACCAGTTATAAATGGATATATTACTTCTTATGTCGTTAATGGTATTGATAGTTTAGATTTACTAAATTTATACTATGCACCTGTTATACCTAATGCTGTTTATCCTTATGGAAATCCAGTTAGAGATGTGAAAACTGAAAAATTCGGTGCTATGCACCATACAGGTCAATACTGGGATGTTTCTTGCGATTTATTTGATTATGATTTAAAATATAAATGGAATGACGATAAAAAAAGTATTCATATAGGCGGAGTTCCTCTTGCAAATTATTATAATAAACAATTATTTATTACTGGTACTGGGGATATAAATTGGCAAATAGTTTATTTAGATAAGAATGGAAAAAAATCAAAAATAAAAACAACTTATAATGATGTTGTCTATGAAATTACGTTTGAAAACTAATCATTTTTTAAAATAAAAACGCTTATCCTCTCTCTCGTTTCATTGGAGAAAAAGCCAAAGGATTAGCCGATATCTCTTCGTTTAAATGGCGCGTGCGATAGATGTCAATAGCCATATACAAAGCTTCTCTGAACGATGATTCATCTGCTATTTGCTTACCTGCAATTTCATAAGCAGTGCCATGGTCAGGTGATGTTCTGATGAAATCTAAACCTGCTGTAAAATTTACGCCGTTATTAAACGCCAAGGTTTTAAAAGGAATTAATCCCTGATCGTGATACATGGCTAACACACCGTCAAACTGAGATTGGGTATGGTTGCCAAAAAATCCATCAGCAGAGTATGGGCCATAAACCATCATACTTTCTTTTGCTTTTGTAATTGCCGGAATAATAGCGGTGTTCTCTTCATCTCCCATAGAGCCATTTTCGCCGGCATGTGGGTTTAAACCTAACACAGCAATTTTTGGTTTACGAATGCCAAAATCTTTTATTAAAGACGTATGTAATTGTGTTATTTTAGTCAACACATTTTCAGTTGTAATTTGTTGCGGTACATTTTTTAAAGCAATGTGCCCTGTTACTACTGCTATGCGCAAATCTTGAGAGCATAACAACATTAATGGTTTCCCATCTAATTTATCGCCTAAATATTCAGTGTGTCCGGGATACTTAAATCCTGCTTCCTGTATGTTGTGTTTATTAATAGGAGCTGTTACTAATACATCAATCTTCTTATCAAATAAGGCTTGTGTAGCGCTTTCTAAAGATAGTTTAGCATACTTACCACTTGCTAATGTTGGTTTGCCCATCTCAATGGTTACTTCTTCTTCGTAGCAATTAAATACGTTTGGTTTTTTAGTATGTAGTTGATTGAAATCGCGTAAGGGATTAAAATTAAAATCTTCTAAGCCTAACATTTTTCTAAAATACGACACTGTTTTTTGTGAACTAAACAACACAGGCACGCAAATCTCTGATAATGCGGGGTCGGAGAGAGTTTTTAAAATAATTTCTAATCCTATACCGTTCAAATCTCCTTGCGAGATGCCAACTACTATTTTATTGTCTACCATAATACGTTATTTTTTAATCCAACCAACTAATGATGCCACATCTTCTGCATCTATACTTTCCCATTTATTTTTTGCTACATTATACACCGCTAAGCCTTGTTGATAGGCTTCATCACCCATCACTATTTCTTTTACGATTGCCGCATAATTTGCAGATGCTTTAAAATTCTTTAAGTCGAAATGATTTTTTCCAATATCTTTTCCTTTGAAGT
>JAYVDU010000435.1:0-10998 GCA_043749245.1 Bacteroidota bacterium
AGGATGTACATAATAAAGTCAACAAAACAGAGTTAAAACATTTGTTTGATATGGTAGAAGAAAATGATGATGCCCATACGGGAGATGCAATATTACAAACAGTATTTTTTGGAAAAATAGTTTACGGTTAGTTGGTTTAGAAAGAGGGGTTGTTCCCTCTTTCTTTTTTTTATTTTATTTGACCTATAATAATATAAACCAATAAACAAACATACTATGGAAACTATTTTAACTATAATAATGGAGCGAGCAATAGTTCCTGTTAAAGAAAATTTAACTTTTGATGAAAAAATGGAATTAGCTAAATTTTCTTTATTAAAAGTAAGAGGTATTGAAATTGATGAAGAAACTAAAATTAATTTTGATGTTTTGATGTTAAAAAAAATGGGATATAATTTATATCAAAAAAAGCAAATTGCATTTAATTAATTCTTTTTTTTGTTAAACTTGACCTATAATAATATGACAAGTAAAAAAACATTTAAAGGTTTTGCCATTCTCGGAAATCGTGGAGGTATTACAATAAAAAAACGTTTTAAGTTATTGGGTGGAAATCTAATATCATTAAATGGCGGAGAACCTATATCTATATCTACATTTGGAAATCGTTGGGCTATATTTGAAAAATTCAGCAAAGAGATAACAAAGGAGCAAGCCAAAGAATATATTTTTGAAGGTATGTTTGAGTAATTCTTTTTTTTAGTATTATTGACCTATAAATATATAAACAACTAAACCAAAATATTATGAAAAATAGCACTGCTATAATTTACCGAAAAGTAATAAAAAGAATATGTAATACAGAGAAAATTTCAATCGAAGAATCTACTGAAATTGTTGATAAAAACGAAACTTGGCTTATTGATATGGTTGAGGCTTTTGATGAAACTAAAATTTCGTACTTAGCAACTTGTATCTTTGATTTTCATTGTGATGAAGTAAATAACTAAACTAAATATAAAGCTATGGCGTGTGATTTAAGATGCCCAAACTGTGAAGACAATTTAGGTAAAGACAAAGAAAATTCAGCACTTGCAAGTTGTGGCAACTGCGGAGAAACAAACATTTTCAATCCCTATGGAGATACTGATGATTTGACCGATGAAGAACTCTCCCTTTTTAAAAGTAAGATGAGAAAAAAGCGAGGTTATTAATTCTTTTTTTATGAATATTCGACCTATAATATTATGAGCAAACAAACAGATAAAATACAGACACTACGCAAGAAAGTTCAAACGCTTATTCAGAATAGTGAATACAGAAGTGTGAAATTACACGGTGCAACATGTAGTCGTTCAGACCTTGAAAATATCGAGTTCTATGCCTCTAAAATTGAAAGATACGGTAATTACAATGGGTTTATGAAACCCTGTGGTGCAACAAAAGAAGTTTTTGACAAGTTGGGTATTGATATTGAAAATTAATTCTTTTTTTATTAATCTTTGACCTATAAGGATATGACAATAGATTTATCAAATAAAAGGTTTTGGGGCTTATCAAATGTAGTTTTAAATGCAACTACATTAAAGAATTTTGTTAGTCAAGATGAGTGCCCTAATGGTTTTAAAGCCGTTCCAAAAGATGATGTAGTTCCTACATTTGGAGATAACTCAAATGCTAATGTTTGTATGAAATGTGATTGGCGCAAACAATGTATTAAAAATGCGTCTGTACCTTGTATGTCAATTTCCCGTAAAGATGGCGTTGGGGTTGTGTTTAAAAAAGTATAATTCTTTTTTTTGTTAAACTTGACCTATAACAGTATAACTAAAACAATAAACTTATGAGCAATGTAGAAATAAAGTCTGTGCATATTTCAAAAATATCAATTGGAGATACTATTGAATTTTGCGGTAAAATTAGAACCGTAAGCGGAAATAATCTAAAAAAAGATTCGTTTATGGGAATTACTTTGTTTGGAGATAGTTATAATTTAGGGACAAAATTAGTTGATAAAGTTGTGGCATGGAAGACTGAAATCGGATTAATACCATTAAGATAAATAATTCTTTTTTTACTAATCTTTGACCTATAAAGATATAACCAACTAAACCAATATATTATGATATTAGCAAATGCAGTAAGTAAAACAAAAGTAAGAAATGGAGTTTATGCTTATAAATATGCGGATGGTTGGATTTTCATAGGTAGTCAAAGGTATTTATATTACTCTGTTAAAGATGCTATAAAAATTTGGAGAAGTAAAAACTAAATTCTTTTTTTATTTTTTTATGACCTATAAGGATATAACCAAACAAACACAAACTATATGAAAACTATTACAGCAATAAGAAACGCATTTTGGGATGTTCACACAGAGTTTAAATCTGAATTTCGTAAAACATACAGACAAAGTCAATACAGAACTGATGTACGTTGTGCCTTTGTTGACTATGTTGATAGCTTGCGAAAAAATGATGATATTAGTGAGAAATTAGCAATTAGAGCAACATTATAAAGATAGGGGAAAATTTCCCCTTTCTTTTTTTTATTTTCTTTGACCTATAAAGATATAGCAGATAGATGCCTTACCAAGCAGAATCTACCTCCAAAAATGGGCAGGGTTAATCCGCCCCTATCTTATACTTTTTTTTGTTAAAATTCTTTTTAGATTAAAACTAAATTCTTTTTTTTGCGTATAATGACCTATAAAGATATAACCAATTAAAAACTTAAAACCTAAAATTATGGCACACAATTTAAACGAAAAAGACGGAAAAACAAGTTTTGCAAGTACTGAAAAAGCTTGGCACGGTTTAGGGCAAATCGTTGAAAAAGCAATGACAAGCGAAGAAGCTATTGTATTAGCTAATTTGGATTATGATGTAGTAAAAGAACCAATTTTTTGCGAAGGGCAAAACGGTTTTAATTCAGTAGTTCCAAACAATTTTATTACAAAACGTACCGATAACAATGAAATCTTTGGAGTTGTTGGTAATCGTTACGAAATTGTACAAAATCGTGATGCCTTTACATTTTTTGATGCTATTGTAGGCAGTGGGCAGGCAATTTTTGAAACGGCAGGAGTTTTGGGCAAAGGGGAACGCATTTTTATATCGGCAAAAATGCCCTCATACGTTCGTATTAATGGCACTGATGACGTAACAGAGATGTACACTATGCTAACAAGTTCACACGATGGCACAGGGGCAGTAATTGCAGCTATAACGCCTATTAGAATTGTATGTCAAAACACGCTTAAAATGGCTTTAAAAAACACTATCAACAAAATTTCTATTCGTCACACAACGAGCGCAGAAAAAAAATTGGCTGATGCTCACAAATTGTTAGGAATTGTAAACAGTTATACAGAGGCGTTAAATGCCTCAGTTAATCAACTTGCCCTTAAAAAAGTTTCTGACTTGCAAGTTAAAAACTTAATTGCTGACTTGTTCCCAAGTGATGCAAAAGTTGAAACTCGTATTACAAATATTCGTGATGCGGTTACTAAATCTTATTATGAAGGAATTGGGCAGGAACAAATTTTGGGAACGGCTTGGGGTTTTTTAAATGGAGTTACTCACTATTTAAGTCATGAAAAAGAATACAAAGATGCTGACACGAAGTTTGAAAACCTTGTAATGGATGGCGCAAGCTCAAAGGTATCTGATAGAGCAATGGAATTATTAATGGCTTTATAAGGCTTTAAAATGAAGGGGGAGTTTTTAACTCTCCCTTTCTTTTTTTTCTTTTTGTTGACCTATAAAGATAGGAATCAATAAAACTAAAAACATGGAAAATCAAGAAGCACAGTTGTATGCCTTTCATGCTCCTATCTTAACTGCAAATGCAGTGGCTAGTCAAAGCAAGTAAAAGTAAGTATTAAGATAATAGCGAGGGGTTAATAACCTCTTCGCTTTTTTTGTTTGCTCTCCCCAGGAAAAAAGTATAAGGCAGGTGTGGATTAATCCTAACCCTTTTCGGTGATAGACTTCAGTAGTAAACTGTCTGTCTTATTCTTATAGGTCTAAAAGTTTAAAAAAAAGAAATTTCTTTTTAGATTAAAACAAAATTCTTTATTGATGATGGAAACAAAAAAATAAAAATATAATTCTTTTTTTATTTTTTACTGACCTATATTAATATGAAAGCTAAAGAAAAAGTAAAAGATATTATTAATATGTATTTATTAAGTATCATAGAAAAAGATGAAATAACAGTAGGTAAAACTGACTTGGTTATACGTTTACAATATATTAATTATCTTGTATTAAATTATACTAATACCAATGAGATTGTTGATGTAATAAAAGTCTATAAAGATTTTGCAAAAAAAGTTTTAGGCGTAAACGTATAAATAAATTTAGCCAATTTCTTTTTTTATTTTTTACTGACCTATAATAATATAACCAAACAAACCAAATACTATGAGCAAAATTATTATACCTCCGCCATTAACAAAGGAAGAACAAAGGGAATTAAATCTATTGCTTAACCATATAAATAGAGCAAGTAGTGTATTGGATTATGTTTTTGAAAGTGATTCTAATATATATAATTTTAATAGAATAAAAATATTACAAGCTAAAAAAGCAGAGCGCAAAGAATTTATAACAAGCTTTTTTTCTCCTAATTAATAAATCTTTTTTTCTTTTTTACTGACCTATAACATTATAAAACAAAAACATTATGGCAAAAAAAATAACTTTAAATACAAAAGATGACATTACTGATTTAGCTATTAGAATAACTAATAAGTTAATAGAAAAAGGGCTTGTACCTGATTGTACTGATACAGATGATGAAACTGAGTTTGAATTTCAAGATGCAATTAAAGAACAGATTAAGATAGAATTAAAGAAAAAATAATTCTTTTTTTACAAATCTTTGACCTATAATAATATAACCAAAAAAACAAAATGAAAGATACGGACAAATTATTAGCATTATCTTCTAAAGTAGAAGATATAGACAAATTAGATAAGGTTTATAATGAAATACTTTACCCTAAAATGGAGAGAATTGCATCTAAATTAAAGCAGCGTGAGTTATCTATTACAGATAATTGTTTTGATAACCCGATGGGTTTTAAATTAGAAAAAATAATGGGTAAAAAAATTGATTTGCAAACATTAATTGAAACTACAATGAAACCTTATTTAGAAAATAAAGGATTTATAATAGGTACTTGTTCTCCTCGTTATATGGTTTATATACGTTGGTAAATTCTTTTTTTAAATCTCCTTGACCTATAACATTATAAACAAACAAAAACAAAACATTATGAAATTAGTATTATTAGTAACATTAACAACATTAGTAGGATTAATTCCTCAAGTTTCTGAAAAAAGAAGTCGTTTACGTATGAAGGGTTTTGCCGTAGTTAATGAGTACAAACAAAAAAACGGTAAGTCGTTAAGATATTTTTAGTTCTTTATTTCTTTTTAATTGAATCTAACTCCCCTCGTAAATGAGGGGTTTTCTTTTTTTATAAATCTTTGACCTATAATAATATGAAAGTAATCGTTGTAAAAAGTAAGTTCTGGGCAACTGCTCCAAAGAGAGTTGTGTTCCACCAATTATCTGATAACACAATTCATGTTAATGGACAAGTGTTTAAGTGGGATTATTTTTTCCAAGTGAATGAATTGGTTTAATTCTTTTTTTTTATATTATTGACCTATAATAATATGACAACCACAACTGAAAAACCAAAATCAAAAACTCAATTACTTGCACAATACAAGAGCGAGGCAATTAGAGTATATGAGGATGATAAGTATTTGGTAGTATATCCAACCACATACAATGCTATGTGCATTTATGGATACGGTGCAACGTGGTGTGTAACCTCTTCGGATGAATATATCTTTGAGGGTTACAAAGAAAATCCTATGTTTGTAATGATTATGAAGGGCAAAAAATCAAATGATTATCAAGAAAAATACCTTTGTCAATTTGAAACTCAAGGAATTGTTGACAATATAACTGAGGATGTTAATTACAATGTTTTTTTTAATGAGCATAAGGTATTGGCTGATGTTTTTAAAGATATTATCTTAAATGATAAATATAAAAAATACAGTGATTTTGAGAAAGATTATTTCACAAACTATATTTTGAATGTGAATGTATCAAAAGAAGTTGTAGATGTTAACCCATTTGATTAATTCTTTTTTTATTAATCTCTGACCTATAAGGATATAACCAACTAAAACAAATAAAAATGAATATTAGATTTATAGAAGTAACTAATTCTTATAATGATAAAAAAAATAAAATGACTTTATCAGTGAATGGTATCAGCGGTATATACTTAAATGAAGCTGGCAATAGGACTATTTTAAAACACATATCTCACAATAACGGTGGCTATGAAGTCCTTGAAACAGTAGAAGAAATAATTAACCTAATAAAAAAATCAAGAGCAATTTAAAAAAGTAATTCTTTTTTTTAAAAACTCTGACCTATAATAATATGAGCAAAGCAATAAAGTTACCTAGAAAAATTAAAAAAGGCTTAAAGCGAGCATATTTCAATCAAGGCATTAGTCGTGTTTGGAAAATGAAAGAGTTTAAAATTTTAAACGTAAAGAAAGATTTAAAACCTAAAAAAGGAAAATTTTATGTTATATTTAAAGGATATAGAGTAACGCATTCTATTCTTGGTTAGTTCTTTTTTTTAAAAACTATGACCTATAATAAAAAACGATATGAGCTTAAAAATAGATAAACACGAAAACTTAGAAGAAATTGCTAAGTATATGACAGAGGCGGTTAAGAAAACACCTAGTAAAAAACATGACCGTTTTTGGGATTTAAAGGACTTGATTCATTATTTTGAAAAAGATAACGGTTTTGATTATAAAGTCCGAGTAAAGATTTGGGAAGAAATGAATGGGTATGAAATGAAAAAATCTTATGACAATATATTTAAAATGTTAAAAGAAATAGTTGATGCAAATAAAAAATAACATTCTTTTTTTTGTTTTATATGACCTATAATAATATGAGCAAAGTAGATTATAGCAATAGACATAATAAACAAGCTAAGGGTTTTACAAAACACCAAGAGCGTAGGGAAAAGATGGGCAAGGTTAGAATAACAAACCCTAAACATCCAAACTATAATCCAAAAGAAGTTATTATAACAAAACTTATTGCTAAGGGTACTTTAGACCATTTAGCAGGCTCAAAGTCATTCTATTTTAAAAAAGCAAAAATTGAACATCCAACAGATAAAGGATATTTCAAAGAAGGATATATTTTAACTGATTGGGGCAGAACTAGACTAAAAACCATGAAAAATTTAAAACTTGGTGGTTTCCCTTTGTGGGAATATATGTATAAAATTGAAACATTATAATTCTTTTTTTTAAAAACTCTGACCTATAAAGATATAACCAACCAATACAAACTAACATGAAAAATACGGTAGAAAAAGTTTACACAGGAACATATAAAGTTTATAAAGTTTTTAAAGTATCTCGTAATCGTCAAATTTTAAGACGTGGTTTAAGCAGAGATGAAGCAATAAGTTTGGTAAATAGTTACCCAAGTCGTTCAACAAGTATGGTTGTATTTGACAAACAATTTAGTGCAGATAAATATTTTAAATAAATAAGAGTTTTTAGTTTAGTTTATAAAGCGTTGGGGTGGTAGCCAACAATTAGATAGAGGCAGGATTTAGTTCTTGCCTCTTTTCTTTTTTTTAAATTCTTTGACCTATAATAATATAACCAACCAAAATAAAACGATATGAAAATCAATTTGATAGAAGTGCCTACTCCAATGTTCAGTGAAATGGAAATGTTTGCTCAGCCAAACGTAGAGCTTTTAAAAGAGAAAAAAACTATACGTGTATCTATACGTCAAAAAACTAAAACACGCATCTCAACGTCTATGACATTAGGTAAAGCTTGTGTTAGAATTAATTTTCCAATAGAAGGTTTTAAAACGTACCAAGAAAGTAGTAATAATTTTGGTACTTATGAGAATGAATCAAGCGACTACTTTATAAAGTCCTCTAAGCAAGATTTAAGTGTTTATAAGGAGTATTTAAAAAAAGTTGTTGAGCACGTTGTAAATGATATTTTTAAAATTGAATTGGATGAAATTACAATAGAATTAGAAGCTAAAAACTTCTAATTCTTTTTCTAAAAAAAATTGACCTATAACAATATGAAAGCAAAGAAATTAATGAACAAAAAAGAGCTTAAGGAAGGGCTCGAAAAAGTGCTTGTACTAGCAGAAAGTAAACTTGCTTTGGCAATAGATAGAAATAAAGAATGGGATATAAACCATTATAAAGGAGATGTTGCTTTGATTAAAGAACAACTATCTGAATTGTAAAAATTCTTTTTTTCTTTTTTAATGACCTATAAAGGTATAAGACAGACAGTTTGCCACTGGAGTCTATCACCGAAAAGGGTTAGGATTAATCCGCACCTGCCTTATATTTTAGTATTGATAATATTTAGATTAAAACAAAATTCTTTTTTTTCTTTTTTATGACCTATAAAGATATAGCCAACTAAACAACTTAATATGGAAAATGTAATTAAAGAAGTAAGAGCAGGAAATAAAATATTAAGAATATTGCAAGACAATAATCCAGACGACCCTCGTTCATGGGACAACTTAGCAAAAATGATTTTTGTAGGCAAACATAAAAGTTTGGGGGATAAACACGATTTTGAATTTGAAGGTGGCTACAATAGCCGTCAAGATTTTATTGAGAAAGGTGAAGTTGAATTGAGAAAGTATTTTAAAGATGTTGCAGTTATTAAAGCCGTACATTTATACGAGCATAGTGGTACGTCAATATCAACAAGTATGAGTTATCCATTTGACTGTAAATGGGATGCAGGAACTATTGGCTTTGCAGTTATTACAAAAACTGATATTAAAAAAGAGTTTGGTGTGAAGCGTGTAACAAAAGAATTACTAAAACGAGTAGAAGCAATTTTGGATGGTGAAGTTGAAACACTTAACCAATATATTTCGGGTGACGTTTATGGCTTTGAATTGGTTGAAGTTTCAGAATGCGACAAAGGTTGCGAGCACGAAACACATTTAGATAGTGTTTGGGGCTTTTACGGAAACGATTTTGCTAACAATGGTATAACAGACCACTTTGATGATGAAGAGCTTAAAAACGCTTTAAAAGCAGCTTAAATTGAAAGGGAGATTTTCAAAGTCTCCCTTTCTTTTTTTTAAAAACCTTGACCTATATAGATATAACCAATAAAACTAAAAGATATGTTTTTTTCAATATTTGACAAACAGACTGGTACTTTACTTGAAACTGGATTAAACTCTCCCTCTAAGAAAGAGGCTATTAATGACTGTATAGATTATTTGATAGGTGGAGATACATTTTCGTCCCCTAGTAGAATAAAGCGAATGAGTTTAAAACACAAAGAAGCTGAAATTAATACACATGATTTTTTTATTGAAGAACATAAAGCAAAAGAAAAAAGTTACTTTGATTAAACTCTCCCTTTCTTTTTTTTAAAAACTTTGACCTATAATGTTATAACCAATTAAAGTCATATAACCATGAACGTATTAAGAATTGATAAATATAATAATCAACAAACAGCAAAGTGGAACAATGATTACGATAAAGCTCGTTATGATGGTAGACATTGGAGTTGTATGCCACAATTAGCCTTTTATATCTTTGAAAAGAATAGAGGTTATGTTGCATTTGAGGGCAGTAAAGCATTATGGCATAAAACAAAGAAGGGTGTAATAGTTTGGTGGAATGAAGAAGAAGAAAAAAAGAAAATTAGAGGTTGGTAAATTCTTTTTTTTAAAAACTTCGACCTATATATTTATAATCAAATAAATAAAATATTATGAAAAACGAAATAGAATATTCAGCAACTTATAAAAATGAAATAACTAAGGAAATAATTGTTTTAAAAATTAATGCAACCTCAAAAATTTTGGCAGCATTTAAAATGGTTGAAGTGTTTTTTGCTACTGATATAAATCACGATGAATGGAGTTTTATAAGTTATATTCAATAATGACTTAAACTCTATCTTTTTTTTAAAAACATTGACCTATAATATTATAACCAAAACAACTAAACAAATGGAAAAAAAATTAACAGATAATCAAAAAAAAATCATCAATTCTTTAGTAGAAGAATTTACTAAAGAAAATGTTACCGCAAAAAAAATTAATTCCAAAAGTTTAATAAATCAAATTGAGGATAAACTCTCCCTTGTAAATAAACAAGAAGATGAGGTTCGTAAATACAATATTTTAGAGGGTAAAAAAACAGAAGCTTTCTTAGAAGATTTGATAAAAAAGATTGCGCCTATAACTAAAAAATATAGCATCGAAGTTACTCGTAGTTATAAAGGTATGGGCGTAGTTAGTCGAAATATTTATTTAAGTTTCAAAGCTTTTTGGGTTGGTTATGGAGATACAAAAATAACACGCACTTTTAATGTTGGAAATATGCTGACTTATGAGAATGTTGGTTTATTTTCAAAACAAACTACCACTGCTTTTAATGTAGGTTATCCAACGTATCAAAATGGCAAACAAAAAATTGAGGGTAAAAATCAAGAGGAAATTATTGATGAAATTGTAAAGTGGATTATTTTTTATAAAGAACAAGAAATAAAAGATATAGCAATTTCAAAACCATCTGTTTTCGCTTAGTTTTAAAATTCTTTTTTTTATTTTTATTGACCTATAATATTATAACCCAAAACAAAACATTATGAAAGTAGTAAATGGATATGGCTCAATTGAAAATGGAAAGTACAAAGTGCATCTTAAAGATAGGGCTGAAAGCAAAAAAGTTGTTAAACAACTTTATAAGTCAGTTAAACATATTTTAACGTCAAAGTTTAGAAAAGTAAGTTTTATTAAAGGCAAAGAAGAACCTGAATATAATAAACTTATCGAACATTCAAGCGGTTGTATGTTTGTGCCTATTGAACCGTTTGCGGGGGCAAATTTTCAGTCTGAGGGGCGTGAAGCATTTATTAATGTACAGACTGGCACAAATACAAGTGGCTACAATGATAAAGAA
>JAYVDU010000436.1:0-3376 GCA_043749245.1 Bacteroidota bacterium
ATGTGCCTCTTTTAAAAATTGCAGATTCTAACGTTTCAGATATTGTTGTTTATATATTTAATAACGCTACAACGCTTGTCAACTCACAAAGTTCCGTCACTTTAAAAAAAAGAACGTTACAATTTAATGTAGATGCTCGTTTTGGAAACATGATGAGTTCCAGCCTAAATTCTTCTGCCCACAGTGCTTTTGGTATAGATAATCTGAATGATTTAAGGCTTTCTGCTAATTACGGGATTACGAATAACATTACCGTTGGCGTTGGACGAAGCAAATATCGAGAATTATTAGATGGCTCAATTAAATGCCGATTTTTAACTCAATCTAAAAAAATGCCTTTATCTATTTGTGCTTATGCAAATGCAGGATATACTGCCATACCATCATCTCAGCTTTATGATGGAACAGTGAAGCCCGTTACTAAAGAAGCACATCGTTTACAATATATAAGTCAAATATTAATAGCCCATCAATTTAATAAGCACATCTACGTGCAGTTAATGTCAACATACGTACATCGTAACTTTATGAAAGAACTTGTAAACACTAATAATTACGCGGAAGACTCAAACAGACTGTTTTCAATGGGAATAGGAGCTCATATTAAACTTAGCAATTGTGTAGCTTTTGTAGCTGATTACTTTTATAACTTTTCTAAATTTCAACACAATAATCCAACACCCTATTACAATGCTTTAGGTGTGGGTTTAGAAGTACATAAAAAAGGGTATTTCATAAAGCTTAATGTAACAAACAACACAGCAATTATGTCCAGTAGTTTTTTGCCGTCAACGCAAGATTCTTGGGCAAAAGGTCAATTCAAATTAGGGGTATCTATTTCAAAATATCTATCTTTATAAACTGTGATACCTAAAAACTCCGCTATACTTAAATCAGATACGCTTAAACAAGCTGATTCAAAAGGGTTTTCTGCTTATTCTTTGTTTTCGGGTCATAGTTTAAAATCTTCGCGTGATAAAGATCCTATACTAACTAATACCCCTGTTTTATATTGGCCAAGCTTATTATTATTTATTGTTTTTAGTATTTATGTTTCAATAAAAGTGACGGAACCTAAAAAAATAATAAAAATTTTTACTTCCATTTATAGTATACAGGCCTCTAAGCAACTTATTCGTGAAGACTATAAATTATATAAACGAGTATCTGTTTTATTATCAGTTTGCTTTATATTGATTATTTCTTTTTTAATTTGTTTGATCAATAATTATTTTGGGTTGATCTTAAAATCATATAGCTTGTTCTACCAATATTTATTTTTTATACTAGTTACAACGTTCATTTATTTAACTAAAATTGTTTCCACTCTGATTTTATCTCACATAACATCCTCACACGAAATTGGTAAGGAATATGTTTTTAACCTTTTTGTTTTTTGTCAAATAGCTGGGATTATTTTGTTTCCTGTGGTAGTTTTTCTCCAATTTAGCAAGTGCCCAGCCGAGTGGTTTTTATACCCTGGTTTAATTGTTTGTGGCAGTATTTACATACTCCGAATCTTTAGAGGCTTTGTTATATCTGCCTTAGAGCAAAACATAGGAATTTTGTATATAATTTTGTACCTTTGCGCTTTGGAAATATTACCTCTTTTTATTTTGGTAAGATTTTTACTAATCAATTTTTAAGCATACTTTATATATGGCTCTAAAGAAAAAAAAAGCAAGCAAAGCACCACTAGTAAAAACTAAAACGGTAGCCAAAAAGTCTTCGGTTAAAAAAGCAGTTAAAAAAACTGCAACTAAAAAACCAATAGCCAAAAACCAAAAACCAAAAGTTGCAAAGAAAATTACGATTAAAAAAATTGCTAAAAAAACAGCAATAACGCCAATTAAAAAAGTAGTTAAAAAAACTGTAACTAAAAAGGTAATTAGCAAAAAAACGGTCGTTGCTAAAAAAGCATCTACTAAGCCTGTGGTAAAAGCGAAAATTACCCCTGTAAAAAAGATAACTGCAAAAAAAGTTGAACCAAAAATTAACACCGCAAAAAAACCAATAGCAACAACTCCTAAAGACGCTAGTGTTTCTAGTACTGAAAAGGTAGTGAAGATTGGTGTAAAAACTAAAAAACAAGTTGTAACCATTGCCCCGCTTCCAATAATTGAAGTTTCCAATTACCCAAAGCATAAAGTTAAAACGGTTTTAATTTCTCAGCCAAAACCTGAAAGCGATAAAAATCCATATTATGATTTAGCTAATAAATACAATTTAATAGAAACTTTTCGTCAGTTTATAAAGATAGAAGGCTTGCCAGTAAAGGATTTTAGAGCGCAACGCATTGATATACTTGAGCACAAGGCCGTTATATTAACTAGTCGTATGGCTGTTGATCATTATTTTAGAATGTGTAACGAAATGCGCGTTACCGTTCCTGAATCAATGAAATATTTTTGTATTAACGAAGCAACAGCTTATTACCTTCAAAAATATATACAGTACCGTAAACGTAAAATTTTCTTTGGGCATCAAACTATTCAGGATTTAGTAGATGTTATTAGAAAAAATCGCGAAGAAAAATTCTTATTGCCAGCTGCTGATGTTCACAAAGAAAAAATTTGTGAATTCTTAGATGTCATCAATATTAAGTATACCAAAGCAGTGATGTATCGCACGGTTAGCGCAGATTTATCAGATATTAAAAATTTGAATGATTATGATATCCTAGCCTTTTTCACGCCAGCAGGTATTGCTTCTTTAAAATTTAATTTTCCAAATTTTAAACAAGGAAATACGCGTATTGCTTGTTTTGGGGCAGCAACCGCTAATGCATTAAAAAATAACGGTTACCGTTTAGATATTTATGCGCCTAATCCTAAAAACCCAAGTATGTCGGGTGCTTTAGACGATTATGTGAAAGAATCTAACAAGCGATAAATCATCGCTTGTGTTTACTTTTACTAAAATAGAACGATTATGTAGCAAAAAAGCTATCGACGATTTGTTTGCAAACGGTAAAGGCAAAACACAATTTCCAATTAAATTACTGTATAAGCTTTCTGATTTTGAAAGCCCTTTTCCAATTAGAGCTATGTTTGTGGTTCCTAAAAAAAAACATAAACGCGCCAATAAGCGCAATATCATTAAACGCCGTATGCGCGAGGTTTATCGCTTAAACAAACAATCATTATATGATTCGGTAAAAACACAAAAACTAGACATTATGTTTATTTGCTTAACCCCTGAAGAATTAAGCTATCAGGATATAGAGAAAGCGATGTTGAATTTAATAAATTCACTCGTCACTATCGATTTTACAATATCTAAATAGGGTTCACTCAAAAACTTAATCATCTTTTTTACGTTTTTTTCCTTGACGAAAAAAAGTAACAAAAAAAGTCAAGCCAAAACGCCAAATCCA
>JAYVDU010000437.1:0-3376 GCA_043749245.1 Bacteroidota bacterium
TCTAACTGTCATCATAGCTATCGGGCGTACTAAAGACCTAATCTTAAATCTAGTTCAAATTTAAGTGCGCAAAAATATATATTTGTATCACAATAACAAAATATATGAGTGAAATAAAAAATATAATTTTTGATTTAGGTGGTGTTATCATCAATTTAGATACTATTAAAACTATTTCAGAGTTTAATAAACTCTCTGAACTCCCATTTGAAGCCATTTATACGCAATTGCAACAAAGCTCTGTGTTTGATTTATTTGATAAAGGATTAATATCAGAAAGTGATTTTTTTGTAGAATTAAAAAATGTGACTCAATCATCTTCGTCAGAAAACGAACTGAAACAAGCTTGGAATGCTATGTTACTTGATTTCCCTGTGCATCGTCTAAATCTTTTAAAAAAAATAAAGTCTCGCTATCGTCTATTTTTACTCAGTAATACTAACGAAACGCATGTAACCGAATTTGAAAAGACTTTATTAAATTCACATCATTATAAAAATTTAGAACCTTTTTTCGAAAAAGTGTATTATTCTTGCCGCATGCAAATGCGTAAACCAGACGTTGAAATATTTAATTTTGTACTAACTCAAAATGGCTTAAATGCCAGCGAAACATTATTTATTGATGATTCTCCACAACATGTGCAAGGTGCTCTTAAAATAGGGATTAATGCGCATTTATTGCCTAAAGCAAAAGAAGTAGAGGAGCTATTAAAAGAATTAAATTTAATTTAAAATTCATTTTCACTTTTTATTATCATAATTAATTACTCCATTTGTATATGCTGTTACAAACTCTTATTACTGAAATAGAACGCTTTGCTCCTCTTGATTATCAAGAGTCTTACGATAATTGCGGATTATTAGTAGGAAACAAACAACAAGAAATAACAGGAGCCCTTTTATGCTTAGATTGCATAGAAGCCACGATAGATGAGGCATTGCGTAAACAATGTAATTTAATTATTGCCCATCATCCGATTATTTTTGGAGGATTAAAAAAATTAAATGGCTCTAATTATGTGGAAAGAACCGTTATTAAAGCTATCCAGCACAACATTGCTATTTACGCCTGTCACACCAATTTAGATAATGTAAAATTAGGCGTCAATAAAAAAATAGCAGATAAGCTAGGGTTAATCAATCAACAAATTTTAGCACCTAAAAAATCACTTTTAAAAAAATTAGTAACCTTTGTTCCTCCATCTCATATAGAAATTGTTCGTCAAGACTTATTTGATGCAGGTGCCGGAAATATTGGTAATTACAGTAAATGTAGTTTTGTAAACGAAGGGGTTGGAAGTTTTAAACCGAACGAATTATCCAATCCATTTTCTGGAAAAAAGGGTGAGTTAAGTTTAGAAAATGAAACACGTTTAGAGGTGATTTTTGAACAAGCTTATTTGCAACAAGTAATCGCTGCTTTACGAAAAAATCATCCTTACGAAGAAATTGCTTACGATGTTTATCAGTTAGAAAACCAATACCAAAATATTGGTTCAGGAATGACAGGTGAATTGGAAAAACCAATGGCAGAGAACTTATTTTTGGAACATTTAAAGCAAGTTTTTGGATTAAAAACACTTAAATACACTTCTTTTTTAAATAAACCAATCCAAAAAGTGGCTTTATGTGGCGGAAGTGGGAGCTTTCTTTTAAAGAATGCAATTAACTCTAAATCAGATGTTTATATAAGTTCTGATTTTAAATATCACGAATTTTTTGATGCAGAAAATCAAATTTTAATAACCGATATTGGCCATTATGAAACTGAGCAGTTTACACCTGAAATATTTTATGAGATTATATCAAAAAAATTCCCTACTTTCGCAACCTGTTTAACGGAAACAAACACTAACCCGGTTAATTATTTTTAAACTATGTGCGCTAAAATCAAAGAAAAAATTGATGCCTCAATCGAAGGAAAACTTCGTAATTTATACGAATTACAAATTATCGATTCAAAAATAGATCGTATTCGCACAGTTCGTGGCGAATTACCTCTTGAAGTTCAGGATTTAGAAGATAGCGTTGCGGGATTAGAAACTCGTGTTACTAATCTTTCTCAAGAGTTAAAAGACTTAGAGGAATCGGTTAACGAAAAAACACAATCTATCAAGGATTACAAAGCTAATATCAAAAAATACGAAGCTCAACAAGGAAAAGTTCGTAATAATCGCGAATATGATGCTATTACAAAAGAAATCGAATTTCAAAATTTAGAAATTCAATTGGCTGAAAAGCGCTTGAAAGAATCTAAATTCGCTATTGAGTCTAAATCTGAAATCGTTGAGAAATCTCAAACAGAATTTTCTGAACGTAAAAAAGATTTGAAATTAAAGAAATCGGAATTGGATGAAATTATTTCAGAAACTGAAAAAGAAGAGAAAGAATTATTAGTATCATCAGCTAAAGCATCAGCTGCTATTGAAGATAGATTATTAAACGCATACAAACGTGTACGTTTAAATACTCGTAATGGATTAGCGGTAGTGCCTGTAGAGCGTGATGCTTGCGGTGGTTGCTTTAACAAAATTCCACCTCAAAAACAATTAGATATTCGCATGAATAAAAAAATATTAGTATGCGAACATTGTGGTAGAATTATGGTTGATCCTAACTTAATTGGAGGAGAAGTAGCAGAGGCATAATCGTCTTTTAAAAAACAAAAAAGCGTTTAAGTATAACTTAAACGCTTTTTTTATGTCACCATTATTTTATGGTTTATTCATCTTTTGGATTCAGAAAGAAAAAATTAAACAGATTTTTTTAATTTATAGCATTCATAATAAATAAATGGTCCAATCCACACAGGCCCATAGTTCACTTAGAATACTTGTTTATAAACTATGTTTCCTATGTAGGGTTCGCTCAAAAACTTAATCATCTTTTTTACGTTTTTTTCCTTGACGAAAAAAAGTAAAAGGGGAAATAAGCAGTACTTATTTGAGCCAGCAAGCGCGTGGAGTCAAGCCAAAACGCCAAATCCATTTTTCGTCGCACAAAATGCTTTCGCTTAGCCTCCCGAAAAACTAGGATTTCACACCGTTTTGGCAAAACCCACCGCACTTTTACCAACGTATGCAGTACTTCGGCAGGCTCAGTAACCATACTTCGGCAAGCGTAGTAAATATAATTTTAATGCAGAGTAATATAACGGTTTTACTAACGTTTTGTAACTATTTACCTTGCAGATGATTTACAGAAAACTCCTTAAAAGTATCGATATTACTCGGTTTTTTAGTTACTGAGGAAACCCTATATATAAAACATATTTGGTATTATACCAATCATAATATATAAATAGTCCAAACCACATAGATTACATAGTTCACATAGAATGCTTATTTAACCTATGTTTCCTATGTGCCTATGTT
>JAYVDU010000438.1:0-3374 GCA_043749245.1 Bacteroidota bacterium
ATAAGTTCCGTATTAAAAACACTCTGAGCTTTCAATGAAAATGAAATTATTAAAACACAAAAAAATGTAAAATACTTTAACATGTTGTCTGAATTATTCCTTTAAATTACAAAAAATTGAGATATTTACAACATGCGGATTATCATTTATGTTTTTATAGTACTGTGTTGGTTGCCAACTAACCTGCTATCACAAGATTCTATTCCGTTTATAAAGGATTTTCGTTTATACGAGGGGCTTTACCTCAATTATGAGGAATTCCGAGTTAATTGGCCCATTCCAAAAGAACAAATTATAACAACAGTTAATAAAGACCAGCTTGATTTTTACAGTAAATTAATTGAACAGGATATTATTGAATATAAAGAACGCGACGGTTCCATTACTAAAATACAATCCAATAAAGTATGGGGCTATTGTCAAAACAACATCATTTTTATCAACTTAGATAAAAACTTTTTTCGTATTCCTATTTTTGGTTCCGTTAGCAACTTTTTAGGAACCGTAGAGGTAGCCAGTATTTCTCAGGGTTACGATCCTTTTATGAATGCGCCTATGAATAGCACCCAAACTAAAACCCGCGAAATACGTCAGTTTCTGTTAGATTTTTATAGCGGGGAAGTTTTTCCTTTCAGCGTTGAAAAAACAGAAGAACTGTTAATGCGCGACGAGGCTATTTACAAGGAATACATGGCGTTAAGCAAAAAAAATAAAAGAGAATTGGCTACTAAATATATACGTATGTATAACGAAAAGCACCCAGTCTATTTCCCAAAGGGATAATTAAAATTTCAAAAAGCCTTCCAGTTGCGCATCTATAACCTTATGGGTATCAGCATCTATAATGTTTCCGGTAGCATCTAATAATTTATCAACGATACTAAGTGGCAATTTATTATGGTAAACATTTATTTTCAAATAATTTAAAATATTGGTTAAATGTTCCAATCCACGCAAATTACCAGCCCTACCTGATGATACACCCACCAAGCAAGCCTTGTTGTCTGTCCATAATTTTGGCGGAATAGCATCTAAAAAAACTTTTAAAACACCCGCAAAACTGCCATTGTACTCAGGCGCAATAAATATAAATTTAGTTTGATCAGTAATGTAAGTATCTATGATTGTTTGGAATTCTGGCGAACGTTTTCCATACAAATCACTTGTCAAAAACGAATCAGGTAATTCCTTTAAACTTAATAATGAGGCATTTACGCCCTTTTCTTTCAATTGAGCATAGTAATAATTTGCTACTTTTTCAGTATTACTATCTTTCCTGTTGGTGGCTGATATTAGCGTAATGGATTGCATGAGATTATTAACATTTAAGTGTTTTTATTAGAATTGGTGTTTAAAACTAATAACAGCCAAAACGCCGAAATAGTTTATTTTTACAAGATTACAAAGTTGTACTTTTTTTTGAATTTTTAAACTAATGAACATTACATATTACGGACATTCTTGTTTTGGAATAGAAATAAACGGCAAACACCTATTGTTTGATCCCTATATTACGCCCAATGAGTTAGCCAAAAACATTGATGCTGCTACAGTTAAAGCAGATTATATTCTTATAACTCATGGGCACGACGATCATGTTGCTGATGCCGTATCTATAGCCAAGCGAACGGGTGCATTGGTTATTTGCAATTGGGAAATACATCTTTGGTTAAAAAAGCAAGGCGTCGAAAACATACATCCTATGAATACCGGGGGCAAAAAAATGTTTGACTTCGGTTCTGTAAAATGTGTAAAAGCAGAACACAGCAGTAGCATGCCCGATGGCTCTAATGGCGGAAATCCAATGGGTTTTGTAATTGAGAGCTCTGATAAAAATTTTTACTATGCCGGCGATACAGCCCTTACCTACGATATGAAGCTTATTGGCGAATATCGACACGTAGATTTTGCCTTTTTACCAATAGGTGATAATTTTACAATGGGTGTTGATAACGCTATTATAGCCACAAAATTTATTAATTGTACCGATATCATTGGAATGCATTACGATACCTTTGCTTTTATTAAAATAGACAAAACCGAAGCCATTCATAAATTTAAAATACAAGGAAAAAAATTAACACTTTTAGAAGTCGGAGAAACAATATCCAAATAGAGAATTAGTGAGATGGAGAATTATTGAATAAAACAAAACCACTCTCTAATTCAAAAAATCATTAATTAAAGAATTGAAAATATGGGAAAAATAATAGCAATAGCCAATCAAAAAGGTGGAGTTGGCAAAACAACCTCTGCCATTAATTTAGCAGCCTCTTTAGCGGTTCTAGAATACAAAACATTATTGGTAGATGCCGATCCTCAGGCAAACTCAACGTCTGGCGTTGGCATCGAACCTAAAAATGTAAAAGCTGGTTTATACGAATGTATCATCGATGCAAAACATCCTAAAGATGTGATTATAGAAACAGATACTCCTAATTTATATTTGTTGCCCACTAATACCGACTTAGTAGCTATTGAGTTAGAGATAGTTAATTTACCAGACCGAGATTATATGATGAAAGCGGCCTTAGATAAAATTAAAGATCAATACGATTTCATCATTATTGATTGTTGTCCATCACTAGGCTTAACAGTGATTAATTCATTGGCTGCTGCTGATAGCGTTATCATTCCTGTACAATGCGAATATTTTGCGTTAGAAGGCATGGGTAAATTATTACAAACAATCAAGTTAATTCAAGAGCACATTAACACAGCCCTCGACATTGAAGGCGTTTTATTAACGATGTATGATCCTCGTTTAAAATTAGCCAATCAAGTGGTAGAAGAAGTGAAAATGCATTTTCAAAATATGGTGTTTAATACCATCATTCAGCGAAACGTAAAGTTAGCAGAAGCGCCAAGCCATGGCAAAACCATAATCATGCATGATGCAGTTGGTAAAGGCTCTGTAAACTATTTAAATTTAGCTCGTGAAATATTACAAAGAAACGGCCTGACAAAAATTAGTGATATTGACAGAACGATGACTTACACGGCAGAGGAATCAGAATTTAACGAAGGATAATATTTAATTATAAATGTTGAATTGAAATTCAACATTTAACATTTAGAATTTAAAAAAAGAATGAGCAAACAAAATAAACCAGCATTAGGAAGAGGATTAAGCGCGTTATTAGAAAATGCTAAAACAGATATTACAACCAGGCAAACAGGCGAAGCAAGCCCCGTTGTTGGTTCTATAGCACTTATTAAACTAAAAAATATTGAAACCAATCCGTTTCAACCACGTACCAATTTCGAAGAAATAACATTACAAGAATTAGCAGACTCTATTACACAACACGGCATCATTCAACCCATCACTGTTCGTAAACTAGGTTATGATAAATACCAATTGATTTCAGGTG
>JAYVDU010000439.1:0-3362 GCA_043749245.1 Bacteroidota bacterium
TCTTGTTGTTGTATTAACAAGGGATCAACTCGAGTGCGATTTATAGACTCACCGCTATATACACCTTCATCTAAAATAATAAATATTCCATAAGCCATAAAAATCATATAAGGCATTAAAACAACGTATTTCATAAACTTCACTTCATGTCCTAAGTGCATAAAGGCCAATACAATAAATCCTGCTTTTAAAATAGTTAAACCGATAAATAATACTTTAATCCATAAAGTACCACTCCAACCATGACCTGGAGCCATTGATCCTATTACTAATTCAAATACAGTGATAGCAAGCATAACCCAAAACACATTCCATAAAGTACGGCGTATTTTTTTTCCATCTTCTTCGTTGTGGTGAGCCATGTGCTCGTATGAAGGATAATCATCGTGAAATTCTGACATAATAATTTAATTAGAGAGTTTATTATTTATTGAATTAGTGAGTTATAATTTATTTACTATTTGTTTTTACTTTGAACGAAATCATTGAACCATAGCCTTGATAAACAAAGGTTACAGAACGAGGCAGAAGCTACAATAAGTAGAAGAAGGTAAATACAAATACCCACACTAAATCTACAAAATGCCAGTATAAACCTACTTTTTCTACCATTTCATAATGACCACGTTTCTCATAAGTACCTTTTAATACATTTAAGAAAATAATTAAATTAATACACACTCCAGAAAATACGTGAAATCCATGGAAACCTGTAATGAAGAAGAAGTAATTAGCGAACTGAGGCACACCATATTCATTTACAGTCATATTGGCCCCGTAAACAGTTTCTTCTACATAGGTATGTAACTCTTGGCTCCATACATGGCGTAAAGCACCAGTATCAGTACCAATAATAAAGTGATACCATTCCCAAGCTTGTGAGCCTACAAATAAAGCACCTCCTACAATGGTCCAAAACATCCAAAGTATAACTTTTTTCTTATCGTTACGATGACCAGCTTCAACAGCTAACACCATTGTTACTGACGACATGATAAGAATAAAGGTCATTAAACCTACGTAAGCCAATGGCAAATGCTGTTCTACTCCCGGGAAATGTGTAAATACATTTTCGGCTTTAGGCCATACATCTACATATTTATGACGAATAAAACCATAAGACATTAGCAAACCACCAAAGGTTAATGCATCCGAAATAAGGAAAAACCACATCATCATTTTTCCGTAGCTTACGCCAAGTGGCGATTGACCGCCATCCCAAGCGTGTTTTGAATCTATTTCTGTACTGTGAGACATACTAAAAATTTATTTTTAACTGTTTTTATGAAATTATGGTGCAAGTTTAACGAATAAAATACAAAAATAAAAACAAATAGACCCATAAAATATCCAGAAAATGCCAATAAATGGAACAAAGCTCCAATCCAAGGGTGTTTTCGACATTATAGCGCTTCCGTAAAGATTTTAACAACGTAATTGTTAATGAAATTATTCCCCCTGCTAAATGCGCCCAATGTGCAAATACAAATAGTATAAAAAATGAGCCAGAAGCGTTGCTTTTTTTGCCTCCCATAACAATGTCTTTGGCATATAAATCCATCCAACCATGGTATTGGCAGTATACAAACACAAAGCCTAATACAAGCGTAATTGCCAATCCTAAAGTCACCTGAGTATACTTATTTTTTTTAGCACTGTTTAATGCATAAAACATAGTGATGCTACTGGTGATAATAACAGCCGTGCTAATTATAAAAATGCTAGGAACATTAAATATCAACCAATTACCATTATCAGCTCTAACCACATAAGCGCTGGTTAAGCCAGCCCAAAACATAACCATACTAAATATACCAATCCACAGTAATGGCTTTGCTGCCTTGTTTTGCGCTGCTTTTAATTCAGCTTTATAAGTTGGACTTGCTTTTATTTTCTCTTCCATAATTATTATATTAAACGTTATTTATAATCGTGTCATTAATGCTATTTGAACCACTGGTAAATATATAAAGGAGCCATACATCAATTTTCGAGCGTCTTCAATGGTACCAGATTTATATAAATTATATGCTTGGTACAAAAAAACTAAACCCATAGAACCTACAATTGTTGATGATATCCATCCGGTATAATTAAAAAAGTAAGGCGTTAAAGCAATCGGAAATAAAGACATAGTATATACTAATATTTGAGAGCGAGAAGATTTATCTCGTCCTCCTTTACTGGGTAACATAAAAAATCCAGCTCGCTGATAATCATCGTGGCTAACCCAAGCTATGGCCCAAAAGTGAGGGAATTGCCAAAAAAATTGAATTAAAAATAATAGTACTGCAAAAAACGTAATATGTCCAAAATCTTCGGTAGCTGCTACTGCCCCTATAAGCGTGGGAAGCGCTCCAGGAAAAGCCCCCACAAATACTGAAAAGGGCGTAACGCGCTTTAAAGGGGTATATATTAATGCGTATAATATAATTGATAAAAAACCTATAATACCACACAAAGGATTTGTATATACCCATAATAAAATAGTACCTATAATACCACAAATTCCACAAAAAACAAATGCTTCTAAATAACTCAAGTTACCAGTAGGTAATGGGCGTAACCGTGTTCTATTCATTAATTTATCTAAATCTTTTTCAATAATTTGATTAAACCCATTAGCTGATGCGGTAATTAAAAAACCACCAACACAAATAGCAAATACTTGTTTCCAATTAAACGTTTCGGCTACTGTAAAAAAAGTGATGATTGCAGAAAATACCACCAAAGCTGATAAGGTGAATTTGGTGAGTTTAAAAAACGATTTAACTTTACTGTAAGTAATCGTTTCTAGATTTAAATTATTTGATTCGGATTGCAAAGCGAGGCAAATTTAAGTAAATAATTTACTAAAAGTTAAACACTAATACTTTATATTTGTTTAAATATCAACTAATACTAATAATTTAAAACAATGAAAAAAATAATCATTCTTGCATTAACATCCATAACTATGGCTTTTACTTCTTCAAATATGAAAACACTACACGAATTCAAATCGAAAACCCTTGATGGAAAAGAATTTAATTTTGCTGATTTAAAAGGAAAAAAAATATTAATTGTAAACACTGCATCTGAATGTGGCTATACACCTCAGTATAAGGATTTACAAGCTTTGTATGAAAAATATAGCTCAAAAAACTTTGTGATTATTGGATTTCCTTGCAATGATTTTGGTGGACAAGAATCAGGAACAGAAACAGAAATAAAATCATTTTGTACTAAAAATTATGGTGTTACGTTTCAAATGATGGGAAAAGTTAGTATTGGAACAAGCCCGATTTATCAATGGTTAACACACAAAACTGAAAATGGTGTATTAGATGCCACTGTCAAATGGAACTTCAATAAATTTTTAG
>JAYVDU010000440.1:0-10926 GCA_043749245.1 Bacteroidota bacterium
AAAAAAGCCCCCTTCGTATAAACGATTGGGGTTTTTTTGTTAACGACATGTATTTTTTCAATCAAAATATATTTTTCCAACTTAAGTTATAATTTACAAGTCCAATGTGCTTGTTCTTTTTCATCTCAACCCTTAGCCGTTATTAAAAAATAGTTCCAGGGCAAGGATATGGTATATGCTTGAAACAGCATGAGAACAGAGGCTACGCAACGATTTTTATAAATCATCTTGATAAAAACATCTTCGCATCTTTAGCCTAAAACATAAATTCATTTGGTATAATACCAAATATGTTTTATATATAGTCCATTTTGAACAACATAGGTACATAGGAAACATAGGTTAAAATAAGCATTCTATGTGAACTATGTGGTTTGGACGATTTATTTATTATGAATGGTATAATGTATAATAAATACAATTATTTTTAAACTTTCTAAACTAAAATATATATGAAAACAATCATCCTACTTCATGGAGCCATCGGCGCAAACGACCAATTAGAGCCCTTAGTCAAAGAGTTAACACAAAAAGATTTTCAGGTTTTTAGTTTTAATTTTTCAGGACATGGCAAAAAATCTTTTCAAAATAATTTTAGCATTGAGCAATTTGCTGATGAGTTAGAACAATTTATTGCTACACATCACTTAGAAAAACCAAATGTGTTTGGTTACAGCATGGGCGGTTATGTGGCGTTATACCTGGCACACAAGCAACCGACACTTTTAGGAAATATTATTACGTTAGGAACTAAGTTTGAATGGACGCCTGAGATTGCGCAAAAAGAAACGAAGATGCTCGACGCCAAAACCATCTTAGAGAAAGTGCCGAAGTTTGCCGAAGACCTAAAAACGAGGCATGCCAATGAGTGGGAATTATTACTATCCAAAACAGCAGAGATGATGTTAAGCTTAGGAACGAACAATGTGTTAGCACTTAACGACTATACAACCATCGAAAATAAAATTTTAATTGGCTTAGCCGATAAAGACACGATGGTTTCCTTAGCTGAAACCACGGCTGTTTACAAGCAACTCAAAAACAGCGCGATGTATATGTTACCTAGCACTAAACATCCGATTGAAACGGTGAATGTAAGTTCGCTAGCTAAAATTATAAATGATTTAATCAAAAAAAAGGCTCACTAATGAGTGAGCCTTTTTTTTGATTATGATTATGATTTATATGAGTAAATACACTAATTAATCGTACATACTTCAGGTGCACTTTTTCTTGCTGAACAAGCAGTTGTAGCTGACGATTTAGTGTCGTGCATAGGGGTAACTTCAGTTGTTTGACCTGACGCATCTCTGCAAGTACATGTGTAATTTTTTTTACAAGAAGCAACTGAAATCGCTGCGAAAGCAATTGCTAATAAGGTCTTTTTTTTCATATATTATTATTTTTTAGTTCACTCAAAAGTATAATATTTTTTTAAAATGCAATGTTAAGTTGAGTAAGCTGCGTTAATTACTTATTATAAACCGATAATAAAAGAGTAGGCCTTATTACTAAGCTGTTTTTCCTTGGCTCTTCATTACTAAATTAGCAATGCGATAGAGTAGGCGGGAAGCCACATTAGCGTTCCATTCATCTTCTCCGCCAACTTCATTAATATCAAAGGCTACTATTTTTTTACCGGAAGCAACTACTTGCTCTATTAAATAAAGCACTTGGTCGGTTTCAAAACCACCGGCAACAGGCGTTCCCGTACCTGGACATAATTTTGGATCTAAGCCATCAATGTCAAAACTCAAGTATACGTTTTGTGGTAATTCTTTCACAATAGTGTCGCAGATGGTATGCCAGCTTGTGCCTTGGTATTGTTGCTGTTTAATGTCTCTGTCTAAAAACGTTTTTATACGGCCGTTAGAATTATTTATTAAATCTAATTCAGCTTCACAATAATCTCTGATGCCAACTTGCACTAATTTTTTGACATTAAATAATTTCAACGCATTGTACATGATAGACGCATGAGAAAATTCAAAGCCTTCGTACGCCACACGTAAATCGGCATGCGCATCAATTTGTAAAATAGCAAATTCGCCTACATGCTCGCTTAAGGCCTCCATCATGCCAAGCGGCGTAGAGTGGTCGCCGCCAATTAAGCCAACTGTTTTATTTAATTTTAAAAAATGCAAGACACGTTTTTTAACCCAGGCATTCATTTCAGCGCAGGCATTATTCACATCTTCTATTTCCGAAATATCATCAGAGCTTTCGCCGTTACACTGCCTGTCAATAATAACTTCAGCAACCGGGCGGTATGTTTCACTTTTTTTTCTGATTTCTTCATTGATGTCGTCCATAGCTATTCCCAGCATCCATGCGTCTTTCACAATAGGATCGTATAGGTCAACCTGAAAAGAAGCATCAAATATTTGTTGAGGTCCGTCAATGGTGCCGCCGCCATAACTCACGGTAACTTCCCAAGGCACAGGTATCAGCACGGTTTCCGATTCGGCTGTTGTAAAAGGTAATCCAAACATGTTTGCGTTAATATCACCAACGCTGTTTGAATCAAAATTCTTTATTTTTTCTTGTTTGTTCATTCTTGCTATTATCTAAGTTTAAAAAAAAGCCATACGAAATACTCGTATGGCTTACAATAGTATGATTTTTATTATACTAAAGAAATGTCAAACTGCACTAGATCAACAAATTCTTGAACGCGATCATCAACGTCTTTTTGAGATAAGCCAATTAAGCGTTCTGTTCCAAATTTTTCAACGGTGAAACTTGCCATCGCCGAACCAAAAATAATTGCACGCTTCATGTTCTCAAAGCTGATGTCTTTCGTTTTAGCAAGATATCCGATGAATCCGCCAGCAAAGCTATCGCCTGCGCCAGTTGGGTCAAAAACGTCCTCTAATGGCAAGGCAGGAGCAAAGAATACTTCTTCTTTATTAAATAATAAAGCGCCGTGTTCTCCTTTTTTAATTACCAATGCTTTTGGTCCCATTGCTAATATTTTTTGAGCAGCTTTCACTAACGAGTATTCACCTGATAACTGGCGTGCTTCTGAATCATTAATAGTTAGTACATCAATTCCTTTGATGGTTTCTAATAATTCAGGCATAGCAATATCCATCCAAAAGTTCATTGTATCTAAAACAATTAATTTTGGACGAGCCGTTAATTGAGAAAGTACTTTTTGTTGAACATTAGGCATTAAATTACCTAACATTAAAAACTCGCAGTTTTTAGAAGATTCTGGAACAATAGGATCGAAATTAGCCAAAACATTTAATTGCGTGTCTAAAGTATCGCGAGAATTCATGTCATTATGGTAACGACCACTCCAAAAAAACGATTTTTCGCCTTGTTTTATCTGTAAACCGGATAAATCAACACCGTGACCCATTAAGGTATTCATAAAATCTTGTGGAAAATCATCTCCAACAACAGATACTAAACTAATATCTTGGGTAAAATAAGAAGATGCTAAAGCTATGTAACTAGCTGCTCCGCCTACGATTTTATCGGTTTTCCCGAAAGGAGTTTCGATAGCATCAAACGCTACGGTACCTACAACTAAAAGACTCATAATTAAAAAGATTAAAATATTTTCACAAATATATTGTTTATTTACAAAATAGATATTAAATTTGCCCTCCTTATTAAGGAAAAGATTCCTTCTTAGCTCAGCTGGTTAGAGCACATGACTGTTAATCATGGGGTCCCTGGTTCGAGTCCAGGAGAGGGAGCTTTAATGGGCAACAATTCATAAAATGAATGTTGCCCATTTTTATTTCCACTAAAAGCATTGATTTTACTGCAAACAAGGTCAATCATTTCATTCGCTTTAGCGGTTCGAACTCGATTATTTTCAAAAACGAATTTTTCAGGGAATATCGAACCAATAATACGTTGTTTTATCGTTGTTTCGGCTTTATCGTAAGCAATATCAAGGTTTAATACAACTTTACGACAGGAGTCAATTATTTTATCGTATGAGGTAGTGTTTGATAGAAGTTTATTTTCCTCTATTGATAAACGCACTAAATCTTCCTCTAATTTGGATTTTAATTCTTTGTATTCGGTTGGATTTAATTCGCCATCCAACATTAATACTTGTGCATTTTTAAGTCGTTGTTTATTCTTTTCAATATCCTTTGTTACATTGTCTAATTCTGTTTTATTATAGCCTGTTTTTGATTTTAAACGAGCCTTTAACGTTTTCATTATTGTTTCAATTGCATCTATATCTAAATTTACAAATTGGAGCTTTTTAGCAAACGATGTATTTGTATCAAATGCTTTAATACGTTCCTTGCACCCTTTATTACAATGATAATAGAAAAACTTATCCCCTGACCTGCCAGTTGATGCAGAGCCAGTTAATGGCTTTCCACAACGTGGGCATTCTAAGTAACCTCTTAATGGTAACTCATCTCTAATTGTTTTAATTTTACTAGGGCAATTTCTTTTACGTCCTAAAAATACATCTTGTACATTATAAAATAACTCATCACTTATTAATGCTTCGTGTATACCCTCAAGCCATTGTGCTGGCTCATCTTTGTATGCAGGTAGAAATATTTTACCAATGTATGTCTTATTTCTAAGTGTATTAATAAAAGCATTTTTACAAAGTTTGAGCCCCTCTTTTTGTAATATTTTCCTTAATTCCTCTGTATGAAATAATCCAGTAGAAAATTCTTGAAATGCTTTTTTAATAATTACTTCATCTTTTCCGCCTTCAGGTATAATAATAGGTTTGTTACTTGCATCTCTACTATTTTTGTAGCCTTTTGGGCTAACTCCTAACCAACGCCCTTCTTTTTTTGCCCTACGCATTCCGTGAAAAACGTTTAAAGCCCTTCTATCATTATCGACTTCGGGTGCGGCTAAGTATATAGCCAACATTATTTTTTGTTCGGGTATCTCAAAATCGAGCGGTTGCTCAATGGCTTGTGGCTCAACCCCAAATTTTTGTAATGCCTTAATTGTAATATAGGCTTCGGCAATATTACGAGAGAATCTATCCCACTTTATAAATATGATTAAATCGACAGCGTTACTATTCTTTTTAAGAAAGTTCATTATGTTTAACCATTGTGGGCGGTTAAATGTTTTACCACTCTCATCATCATGATAAAAGGCCACAACTTCAATGTTGTTTTGTTCAGCATATTTATAAAGTCTTTCTTTTTGGTCGGCAGGGCTATAACCATTATTTTGTTCATCGGTAGATACACGAGTGTATAAAATGGCTCTCTGTTTCATTATATTATTTTTTATGTGGGTTTATCATTATTTCTATTTGCTCGCTCTATAATTTCGTTCATATTATCCACGCCATTCTGTTCAACAATTGCTAATGCTATATCAGCTAAATTGTCTAACCAATCTCTCATTTTAAGTAATTGTTCATCGCTATAATTACGCCCGCTTTTAGCATAAATTTTACGCATTTCTGCTAACGATAATTTATTATTACCTAAAACAAAACTCATTTTGAAGTAGGATAAAAAAGTGATAAAAAGAACGATTTTAAAGCCGAGCAAATACTTGCACTTAATAATGCAAGTATAATGATAATCAACAAGTTACGGAAATAAAAAGATGAAATAGTATCAACTGTTAACTGATTGGGAATCAGAATTTGTGTTGATTCGTGGAAGAAATATTTTTGTTTTGCACTCATTGTTTGCCTTATAGGAAGACAAATATGAGTTAGGTATTAAGAACCATTTTTATAACACTTGATGTATCACGATTCCGCATATTAATTGTTGAAAATAGTTGAAATATTTTTATTTAGATAAATTGAATTTTAGTTGAGAACTAATTAAGTACCATTTAAAAAACATTGAGAATAATTGAAATTAATTTAAAAAGAGCATTCAATTTTGAATGTTCTTTTTTTGTTGCACCATATTCGGGTCGTTTTTATCAATCGCATCTATGGCAATATCCGCTATTAAATACAACCAATCTCGTATTTTAATAACTTCTTGATCCGTATAATTTAAACCATCTGTATTAAGAATTTTTTTACAAGCAGTTAATGACATTCTTTTGTCGGGAGGTACATAATTATTCATAGTTTGATTTTTAATCAAACATAGCTAATTCAGGATATTCAAATATATTTTGTACTTCAATTCTATCAGGATTATCGTTTCTGTTTGTGATTAATTTTGAAATTGTATGAGCTTCCAGTTGATTTTCATCAAGCGGTTTCATTAACTCGTTAATTTGATTTTCACTCAAGTTTGGATTTAACCAATCTTGCTCAATTTCTTTCGGCAGAATTAAAGGCATACGCAATTTTACATTGTGAATCTTCGCCATTAATGGATTTGCTTCAGTAGTAATAATGGAAAACGTATTAATTATTTCGCCAGTTTCTTTGTTTACCCAATCATTGTAGATGCCACCAAATGCAAATGGTTCGTTATCTTTTGTATGAATGTAGTATGGATATTTTTGTTTACCGATAGTGCGCCATTCGTAGAATCCATCGACTAAAACCATACACCGTTTTTGACGAATTGAATTTTTAAATGACGGTAATGAAAAAACGGTTTCGCTTTTAGCATTAAGTGTTTTGGTCATCATATCCTTTGCATCTTTCATCGTTTGACAAAATGAAGGAATTAATCCCCAATGAAATGTTTGAATCACATCGGGTTGAACGCTTGATATAATAGGCGTTTTAGGATGATTAAACCCACTCAAATAAAAATGAGAAGAAATACTAACACCTTCTGCAATTTTTACTTTAAAACGCTTTTCTAATTCTTGCGGTTGTTTTTTTGCGGATATATTATAACACATAATTGTCTGATATTTTTTAAGCAATAGTTACCATTTGCTTTTCTAATTGCTCATTTGCAAATTTTATAAGTCTTCGCAAAGAATCCTCTGTAATCATTGATTTCCGTAATGAATGATTATAATGCCCTTGAAGTAATTTGTTCTTTAGTAACAATCCTACATCCTTCGCAGTCCATCCAAATTTTTGTTCCAATTCAGGGTATTTCTCTATAACCTGCGAAGGAGTTAAGTACTCTATCTTCTTTGACATTTTTAAATAAGTTGTTTTGTAAAAAGCTCATTTTGCTTTTTGTTTTCATAATTAATTAAGTAAATATTTAATTGTTCGCTACCTGTTCAGGTATTTGAGAACTGATATAATGTGTAAATTTCCACACCTCTTTTACTTTATTAATAACAACCTCGTATGGCTTGTAATAAGGGTTTAAAGAAGATAGATGTAATGTTTTATTTTCTGATATTTGATTATTTACTATTTTAAATATAACACCATCATCGAGAGTAATAATGATGTAAGCCTGACCACTTTTTATTTCATTCAGGTTCGCCACATACTCCGCTATTATGTATGATTTATCAGGAATAGGAAGCATTGAATCTCCTGATATTTGAAAGGTTCTGTATTTTCTTTCTTTATTTAAAAAAGGTAATTGAAACGCAGGTAATTTTTTTATATATTCTATATCTCCGTAGCCAACTGTATATCCTGCTCTCGCTCTAATATTAACTAATTCTACATTTTCAACATTCCTATTATCAGCGGTAGTAGCTAACACACGCAATTTACTTCCGGTAGTGTAAATATCGGAACCCTTAATTAAATCATCTAATTGTTTATCTGAAAGTTTTGTTAAGTCTGTTTTATAAAGTATATCAATCGAAACATTAAAATACGTTGAGAAAGCAATAACCATTTCAGCAGTTGGATTTAGAACGGCTACATTTTCATAGTTATTTATTGTTGAACGAGTGATGCCTAAATCCTTTGCCAAGTCTTCCTGCCTTATGCCAAGTCGAGTACGTAATAATTTAATATTTGAACCTAAAAACATACTTAAACGAGTAAAAATTATTGGATGGAGTTCTGTGGCTGTAATGCAGTCTTAAAAGTAGCTAAAATAAAATATAATTAAATATATATTTATAAACATTAAGCAATTAAATAAGATAAAAGAGGGGTTAAGTAATTGTTTAGTAGGCTTTTATATGACTTATGCACATTCTACCCAGTACCCCACCTGCACCCCCCCATTTATGGGGACTACCCCCCTATGACTCATATTGTTCTATACTCTTTCTTGCCGTTTTTTTGTATCCGAAAACAATAAATAGAAATGAATCTACACTTAACTACAAATGAATTATTTGAAAAATATCCTGAACTGAAAATTCGGTTTAATTGGACAAAAAACAACATAAGTTTTTTTATGCGGAGCAAATTATTGATTGGCTATTACAATAGAAACAGACGAAAAACTATGGTACAAGAATCTTCATTATTGCAGTTAATCGAGTTTACCAAAGAATCAATTAAAGAACAAATATTAATCCTGTAAATATTTATTATGGCAAGACCGATAAAACATAATGCAGATTATTTCCCTCATAACTGCGACCTACGAAATGACAGGCGTTGCAAGGCTTTACGTAGCAAATTTAATTTAGAAGGCTATGCAGTTTTTGTAATGCTATTAGAGATACTTACCAATGCGAATCATTTTCAAATTGAAAATAACCCAATGGAAATTGAATTGATAGCAGGTGATATTGATGTAGATGCGAAAAAACTAAATGCAATAGTTGAATACCTTTTAAAACTTGGGCTATTGGTAATGGAGAATGAAGTTATCAGTTCGCCAATACTTGAAGATTTGAAAAAACTTCTGAACGAGTTAAGAGGCAGAGATAGAAAGCGAAAAAGTGAAAACACTTCAAACAATGATGATGTTTTCCAAATGGAAAATCCTACAAAGGAAAACGAGGTTATCCAGTCGGAAAATAAAGTTATCCAAACGGAAAACGCACAAAGTAAAGTAAAGGAAAGCAAAGTAAATAAAAGAAAAGAAAATGAAATTAAAGAAAAGGGGGATAAGGGAATTTCGCCCCCGATTTTTTTAAATAATTTTTCTTCTTCTGAAAATACAAACTCTGAAAGTCCTGTAAACGCTAATCAAAACAGCAACCCCGAAGGCAAAGAAAAAAGTTCCGCAAAAAAAGAAAGTATCACACAGCAGGATGTAAAGCTCTGCAAACAGGTATTTGAGAAGTTTTCGCCAATGTATGTTTGGGAGAGCAAGGATAATGAGCAACTGGTATTGTTGCTCAAAAAAATACTCATCACAAAACCCGATTTACAAAATGAAAATCAATTAACCGATGCGTTTTTTAGTTTGATTCAAAAGCTCCCTGAATACTGGCGAACAAAGAAATTTACCATTCCCAATATTTGCAACAACTACAATGAAATTGTTAGTGAAATACGAGCAAATAATCTAAGCGGAAAAGGGAAAAAACATATACCAACCTACATACCAATAGTACAAAAACCGCCTGAAATAAAGCGAGAACCAACACCCCAAGAAAAATTACAGATTAGAAAAGACTTCATAAAATCCATAACAGAAAATTACGAAAAGTATGTTGAAACGGGTGAATACGGCTACTTACCAGTTTGGGTTATGTACGATACGTTGGTCGAAGAAAAAGTTTTGAAGCTCTCGGAAAAGAAATTGGAAGTATACCGAAACAAAGTGATTGAGCAACGAAAAGCAGAATTACAAAAGCCCCAACACCCTCACGAAGCAAGAACATTCAGAGGCATACTCGAAAATTTCAGCGAAGAAATAAGCAAAGGAAATGAAAAAAGAAGAATTGAAATTAACACGAAAATCCTTGCAGTAAAAGAACTTTTTGAAGAATTAAAGAAAAAACAAACTGATATAAAAACACTATTTAACCGATAAATACTATGGATGCAGGAATATTTTTAACGATAAAAGACTTAATGAAACTCTTAGGTAGCAATAGTTACAGCAGTTGTGCATATCAACACAAAATAATTAGAGATAGCATAGCCACAGGAAAAAAGAAACTAACCGTAAAAGAGTATTGCGACTATGAAAGAATTGAATTTGATGTGATATGGAAGTTTATTCGGGGCTAAAATGTATGCTTTAAAATCAATAATTATCAATAATTATCCGTTCGATTAAGCTCTTATAAAATAAATCATTTGAAGCCAACGCACCTTTGCTTCATCAAACATCAACAAAACATAAAATGGAAAAATCAGAAATTTTATTACTCGTAAACAGTGTGCTTTTAGCAATCATCAGCATAATGTTTTTAGTGATAGGTTATTTTTTAAAAGACCTACACAAAGATTTTAAAACACTCATTGAACGAGTGAACAAACTCTACACCGATTTGTACACGCACATCAATTTGTTCGACAACATTTCAAAAATGTTTCAAAGACAGATTGATTCGATTGAAAAAAAAGTTGAGGACATCGAAGAAAAAATTTCCAAAAAAGAACAATGAGTAATCTGACAAAAATATTATTAGGAGCTGGAGTTGTTTTAACTGGCGGTTATCTGTTAAAGATGAGTAGGACATCTGCAAACATCGAAACAGAAATAAAAGCTAAAATACACAGTCTGAAATTATCGGGTATAGCGATTCGTGTAGATGCGAAATTGAAAAACCCAACGGAGGGAACATTAAAACTAAAATACCCTTTTATAAAACTTGCTTACAAAGGCGACACAATCGGTAGTTCACAGGTCATCAATCAGGATATAACTATTCCTTCTTATGGCGAAGCGAATATTGACGGCATTATGATAAACATTCCGCTTACAGGCATATTCTCAGTAGCAATGGATTTATTAAAAACATTAAAAACAGGTGCAGGAATAAAAGTGATGATAAAAATAGTAACGACCATTTACACAACATTTAATTCTATCCCTTACGAATACGAAGTAGAACAAACGCTAAAAGCGGATAACACGAAGTAATAATGGAAGCGAACCTTAAAAGATATATTAAAAGTGGAGCAGAATACAATCACTTGTTTCCTAAGCCACAAGGCGAAGAAATAGAAATTAAGCGAGAGGCAGATGTATCGGCAAC
>JAYVDU010000441.1:0-3330 GCA_043749245.1 Bacteroidota bacterium
TTGCGCGCCGGCGTGGTTTGGGCCAATACCTATAATAAGTTTGATCCAACTTCTCCATTTGGAGGATATAAAGAGAGTGGGTTTGGACGAGAGGGAGGATTACACGGTTTAGCGCCTTATTTGAAATTTTAAAAGGAGAGTTTAACTGCAAAGAGGCAAAGAAAAAAACGCAGAGAACGCAAGAGAAAAATAAGAAATGGTAGAGAATGATTTGTCTCAAATAATAATTGGTAGTGCTATTAAAGTTCACACTGTATTAGGACCTGGATTGTTAGAATCAGCTTATGAAGAGTGTTTATATTATGAATTGGTTAAAGAAGGATTGAAGGTTGAAAAGCAAAAAGCATTGCCACTGATTTATGAAGAGATAAAATTAGAAGTTGGTTATAGGTTGGATTTAATAGTAGAAGATAAAGTAATTATAGAAATAAAATCAGTTGAAGTATTAAATGATGTTCATTTAGCACAGATACTAACCTATTTAAAATTAAGTAATGTAAAATTGGGATTATTAATTAATTTCAACGTATCAAGAGTAAAAGACGGGATTAAAAGGGTAGTAAATAATTTATAAAATAAAGCAAATTTTCTCTGAGCTCTTTGCGAAAAAACTCAGCGACCTTTGCGGTTAAACATTATGGAAAGAATAGAAGTTTTAAAAACATACAAAATATTTATTGGCGGACAGTTTCCTCGTACAGAGAGTGGACGCTATTATCCTTTAAAATTAAAAAACAACATGACTGTAAACGTTAGTTTATCTTCTCGTAAAGATTTTAGAAATGCTGTAGTTGTAGCGCGCGGTGCCTTTAGTGGCTGGAGTTCAAGAGCAGCCTTTAATCGCGGACAAATTTTATATCGCATTGCCGAAATGTTGGAAGGACGCAAAGATCAGTTTTTAGAAGAACTGAAGCAGTTAGGGTATACAGCTGTTAATGCTAAAAAAGAAATTGAATTAAGTATTGACCGTTTGGTGTATTATGCCGGCTGGTGTGATAAATACCAACAGTTACATAGCTCCGTTAATCCGGTGGCATCATCACATTTTAATTTCTCAGTACCCGAACCAATGGGAGTTGTGGCAATTATGGCAGATGAATCTACTGCCTTATTAGGATTAGTTTCTGTGATTGCACCTTGTATTGCCGGCGGAAATACCTGCATCGTTTTGGCATCAGAAAGTAAACCAACCTGCGCTATTACTTTTGCCGAAGTACTTGCTACAAGTGATGTTCCGGCGGGTGTTGTCAATACCATCACAGGAAATAGAAAAGAACTACACGCCCATTTTTCATCGCACATGGATGTGAACGCAATCATTACATGTAATTCAGAAAAGGACTTTAATAAAACTGTTGGCGAAAATGCGTCTTTAAATGTGAAACGTGTGTTTATATGGAATAAAAATTGGAATAACGAAACAGAACAAGGACCATATTTTATTACTGATTTACAAGAAATAAAAACAACCTGGCATCCTATTGAAAACATTGGTGTTTCGGGAATTAAGTATTAATGCAGTTGTATCATTCGTAATTTAATTTTTAAACTCAGCATAAAAGTTTATTAAATCGCATGCCATTATAAAACTAAATGTTAACCTAATTAAATAGTAGTATGTTCAATTTTCTCTTTAAACTAGCGGGCTGGAAAGTAACACATCAATTACCGAAAGACATTGCAAAATGCGTTATCATTGCACTTCCACATACAAGTAATTGGGATTTTGTATACGCTATGGGAGCGCTTAGCGAAATGAAAATTAAAACTCGTTTCACTATAAAAAAAGAATGGTTCAAGTTTCCGTTTAAAGGGTTAATGACTAAACTAGGTGCTTTACCAATTGACAGAACTAAAAATGCGGATGGCACCAGAAAAGGAACAGTTGAAGCGATGGTTGATTTGTTTAATAGTCGCAAAGAGTTACTATTACTCATCACGCCTGAAGGGACACGCTCCCGAGTAGATAAATGGAGAACGGGATTTTATTATGTGGCATTGAAAGCAAAAGTGCCTATTGCCTTAGGATTTATTGATTATGCTAAAAGAGAATGCGGGATTGACAAATTAATATATCCAACTGGTAATTATAATGCCGACATGAAATTGATCATGGATTTTTATAAAAATGTTACAGGGAAAAACCCAGAAAATTTTGCGTTAGATACTTCTTTTGAACAGTAGGCTTAAGCACTATATTTTTTTCAAATCGTTCTATACAATTTCTCTGCGTCTCTTCGGTTATAACAATCATAATAGAACAACATAGGCACATAGTATTCATAGAATGTTTGCTTATAATTTAAATTTCTCTGCGCCTCTGCGGTTTGTTTCTTAAAAACACATCAATGATATTCCTATACTCTTCTGCGGTTAAGTCAATTCTTTTGCAATCATTTATTTCCATATCCTAAACAAAAAATTATCTTTGTTACTTGCATTAAACAACGCATTTTATGGAATACGATTTTAAGAAAATAGAAACAGAGTGGCAGAAATTTTGGAAAGACAATAAAACCTTTGCAGCTAAAGATGGTGGCGATAAACCAAAATACTATGTGTTGGATATGTTTCCTTATCCATCTGGCGCGGGTTTACACGTAGGTCATCCTCTTGGCTACATTGCCTCTGATATTGTTGCTCGTTTCAAACGCCATAAAGGATTTAATGTATTGCATCCTATGGGTTATGATAGCTTTGGTTTACCGGCAGAACAATACGCCATTCAAACAGGGCAACATCCAAAAATAACGACCGAAAATAATATTGCCGTATATCGCAAACAGCTAGATAAAATAGGCTTTTCCTTTGATTGGGACAGAGAAGTGAGAACATCAAATCCAGAGTATTACAAATGGACTCAATGGATTTTTATACAAATATTTAATTCGTGGTATAACAAAAACACTAACAAAGCAGAAAATATTTCGACGCTTATCGCAGAATTTGAAACCAGCGGAAACATGAGCGTTAATGCTTGTTGCGACGAAACCGTTAAAGTTTTTACCGCAACCGAATGGAAAGGTTTTTCTGAAAAAGAACAATCTGATATTTTAATGGCTTATCGTATTGCTTACTTAGGCGAAGCTTATGTAAACTGGTGTCCGCAACTAGGAACAGTTTTAGCAAACGATGAAATTAAAGATGGTGTGAGCGAGCGTGGTGGTTATCCGGTGGAGCGTAAATTGATGAAACAATGGAGCATGCGCATCAGCGCTTATTCGCAACGCTTATTGGATGGCTTAGATACATTGGATTGGACGGAAAGTTTAAAAGATGCACAACGTAACTGGATTGGAAAAAGTGTTGGAACGTCGTTGAGGTTTAAAG
>JAYVDU010000442.1:0-10837 GCA_043749245.1 Bacteroidota bacterium
AATCCAGACATTGATTAAAGGAATGCGCAAAAAATCGTACTGATAAGCCAAGCTGTTTTCAGCTTCAAAACGATTAAAGGCATCTGGCATAAATGGTAAATATTCTTCGTAACGGCTCACTAAATAAAAGGTAGCTGCAAATAAATCGAAGGGTAGCGCAGAATGATATGTTTTAAAAAAATATTTAAAGTAACTGTCATGATTTTGCATTTGCACAGTCTGTTCTTTTATTCCCGATTCAAATAATAATGTATGAGCTGCAATGTGAAATTCTGACTCTATATCCTGATTCGTATATGATAATTTATAACCTTCGTACGCTTTAAAATCCTCAATACTATTGTTAATCGTAAAAGACAAACCCAAGCAATCTTTAAAAATTAAATTAAAAATATATTTGATACGAGGCGTTGTTTTGTGCATGTATACGAATATGTGTGCGTTTGGATTCAATGCTTTATTATAATATCAAATATAACTTAAAAAGATAAAAATGTGGGCCACTTATTGGAGTTTTATCAATAAAAAAAGGTATTGAAATAAATTCAATACCTTTTTTTAAATGCTTAGATTTTTTGCCTTTTAATTTTTAGGCTTTAAGATGATTTTACCAGAATGAATAGTAGTGCCAGTTTGAAGCTTATACATATATACACCTGTTGATACAGAAGAACCATTTGTATTTTTACCATCCCATTCATAACTATGTTTACCCGCACCCTCAATACCTGAAGTTAATACTGCTATTTCTTGTCCCATAATATTAGCGATAGAAAGCTTCGTGTATTGGGTTGATAGCAAATCATAGCTTACAGTTATTTTATCAAAAAATGGGTTAGGAAATACAGATATTCCTTCAACTGTACTTTGGTATGATTTAATATCTGTTGGTAACAATAACGGATCTGCATTAAGCATTCCTGCAATATCTATGTTTTCATCTCCAGTCTTATAATATGTCCACATTAACCCGTCAAAAATCATTTCGTTAGTTGTAGATGTTCCAACAATAACTGTAGCAGGTGTTGGGTTATTAGGATTGTTGGTTGTGTTATCAAACACATGCGTTCCATATAATTTATAGCCAGCAGGTATTCTTAAGAAATTAGGATAGGTGTAAAATCCTTGCCAACTAAAATCCCACTTATTAATGCGGCTCATTGGTATGGTGATTGTCCCATTACTGGCATAATTTGTAATACTAGAGCATATCTTATGTGAGTGAGGGAAAATAGAGTATGCTGAAATATCATAAGGAAGAGCGCCTGTACTACTGGCTGGTAAAGAGTTTGCGATTGTGGTTATTGTTTTTGTAGTATTAGCAACTATATAAAAATTCCAATTTTGAATAGGAACAGTAGCATACATTTCTCTCACATTAGTTGTTCCAACAGGATAAAAGAACAAACGTATTTGCGTGTTATCTACTTGCCCGGCTGAACCGGCAGGGTAATGTATTTGTACAACAAATTTAGATCCTGCTTTGATAGATACACCAAATTTTAGAGAGGCAGAGCTAGGAAAAACAATGGGATTACTGCCTGGCGCATAGTCACCTATAGTAAAGTCGCCAGCTTGATTTATACAATTCCCACTTAAATCAGATGTCGTAGTTCCCATGGTGTCAACATTAACCACAGCATGATGAATGATAGTTGCATTATTTGGAATTATTTCATAGGCTTTTAAAATTCTGTTTTGGGTTAATCCCGTAGGTATAGAGAAACAAATGTATTTGTCTGTTGTGGCGGCTGTGCTTGTATATGATGGTATCGTTAGTATTAAATCGGGCGTTCCGTTTAACTTAGTATTTGGATAGTATGGCGCAGGTGGAGCTAATGCTGTATCAGCTAAAGTAGTTCCATAAGGTGCGCCAGCACTAATCCAATTCAAAATTTTTGTTTTTTCGGAAAGCGTTATAATACGTTCGTGTGTAAAGCGCACGTATGTTGTATCTTCTGGCCAAGGTGGCATTTTTCCAATTGTTAAGTCGTTTTGAATTAAACCTAAATATCCTGAAATGGAGCTATAATAATTTAAATACGGTGCTTGACTGCCTGCATGATGGCATGTAGAACAGCGATTGTAAAAAATAGGGGCAACGTCTTTATAGATAACTTGGGCTTGAAGTGTAGAGCCTAATACTAAAAAGAGAGTAATAACAACGTGTAATTTTTTCATCATAAGATTAATTTTTATCTAAATTAAACTTATTTATTGAAATAACAAATTTTGATTAGGGTTTGATAACTAAAGCCGAATCAATTATTCGGGCGATAGAGTCGGAAACACGTTTCGCATTTTCATGCATTTTAACACGATCCTCACCCGCAGGCCCACATTTTACAAAGGAAACAACTGTTATGATGGTTATAATAGTTATAGATATTTTTTTCATAGTATTAAAACTGCTTTTAAAATTTATGCTCACGAAAGTAAACAAAATAATGATTGATGGTATTTAGAACTTGCAAGAAAACGAAGTGGCAGAAATGAAAAATTCAAGTTCGAGGCTTGCGAAGGCTTAAATAATGGGAGTTTGCTTTTGGCAAATGACCATTTTTAAGGCGAGTATAACGAAGAAATTGGAGTTTTATTGCTGACAATATTTCAAACTCTTTAAAAATAAAAAACCCACATATCCGAAGATATATGGGCTTTTCCTAACTAAACACAAATTTTTAGTGCTTTGAAGTAGCTTCAGTAGTAGTAGTTGTAGTTTCAACAGAAGTACTAACTGTAGTAGAATCTGTAGTTGCAGTTTCCATAGCATCATTTAAGCTTTTAGATAAAGCAGCAGAGATAGAATCACCAGCACGTTTAGCTGATTCTTCCATTTTAGCTTTTTCTTCAGCTGAAGGACCACAAGATACGAAAGTTGTAGCTAAAACTGCTACTGCAAGAATTGAAAATAATTTTGTCATTTTAAGTTTTTTAAATTGTTAATGTTGTTTAATTTATCATTTATACCAAACTCTTAAAATAGTAACCCAATTAAATGATATTATTTTGAATTTTAACATAACCACTTGATAATCAAGTAATAATATTTTAAAACATAAAAAATTTGCTTCATATTTAATGAAATTAAAGGAGTATTATTTTAAAAAAGAAGCGGTTTGTGAAGGTTGAATTTAATTCAATATAAAATTACCCGATAAGTAAGGATACATATCGGGTAATAAATTAAGTTAACTATTTATAATAAATAAATTAAGCTACTGCAGAAGGATTATTCATTCGTAAAAATTCCGATAATGATTTAACAACTCTATCGTGTTTTTTTACAAACGGATTGTCTGTATCCCAAACGTATCCTGCCAACACAGAACATATTTGTTTTTTAATTTCCGGATTAATGTCCTTCGTAAAGAAGATGTCGTGCAACGTGCCATCGTACCAACCCATTACATAGGTTCTAAACACATCAACGCCTTGCATGGTGGGTTTCACAAACTCTTGATCCCAGTTTACTTTATTACCTTGTAATTGTTTAATTACCAAGTTTGCTGCTAGTTGGCTAGATGCTGTTGCTAAAGTTACGCCGCTAGAAAACATAGGATCTAAAAACTCGGTTACATTTCCAGTTAATACAAATCCATCTCCAAAAAATTGTTCAGTAGTAATACTCCATCCTTCAAGGGTTTTGGGTTCAAACATAAACGTTTCGTTGCCAAAGCGTTCTTTTAAATGTGGCTCAGAATTTATTAAATAACGTAATTGTGCTTCTGGAGTTTTGTCTTTGTGTTCATCAAAAAACTCAGGACTACCAACAAAACCAACCGATGTAACGCCTGTAGAAAAAGGGATAACCCAAATCCATGTTTGTGGCTGATGCACTAGTATCATAATTCTATTCGGCTCATTATGTACATCACGTTTTGGATCATTAACGTGAGCAAATAAAGATTTACGAGGAGGTAAGTTGCTTGGCTTGTCTAAGTTAAACAAACGAGGGATGACACGGCCATAGCCACTACTATCAACAATAAACTTTGCTTTAATTTCCGAAACGTTTCCTTCCTTATCAACAATAGTTGTTGTTGAATTTGTACCATCAAATTTAATATCAGTCACTGTTGTTTCGAAATGCACAGTAACGCCTTTTCTCTGAACTTCATCTGCTAAAGTCTTATCAAAATCTCCGCGAGGGACTTGCCAGGTCCAAGAGAATCCTTCTGTAAATTGCTCATCAAAATTAAAATCACACACATCATCCTTACGTAAGAACTTAGCTCCAAATTTTTCTTGAAAACCTTGTGCTTTAACAGCATCTAACAAATCGGCTTCTTCTAATGCTTCCATGCAACGGGGCAATAAACTTTCACCTATTACAAATCGTGGAAACTTTTCTTTTTCCACCATGTGCACATTATAACCTGCTTTTTTAATAATACCAGCTGCCACCGAACCAGACGGACCAGCGCCAATTACCAATACATCTACCTCTTGAGTTTGCATAATTTTACGTTTTAGAACTACGATATATGAATGGTTAAAGTTACGACGATTTTATGTGCTAAGCAAATGATAAGAGTCATAAATTAATTTAACCATAATACACTTAAAAACAATTATAAAGGCAAATTGTTTAACGATTAATCTCATACATTTTTCCTGGCAATGATTTGATGACATTAGAAAATTCTAATTGCAATAAACAAGATGATGTTTTGGAAATTGGAAATTGAGTAGCATTACAAATTTCATCAATATGCAATTGCGCTTTGTTATCAAACACACTTACCATGGTTTGCTCATCAGGCGTAAGGTTTAAGAGCAATGGGATTTGTGTTGATTTTTTGCGTTTGACTTCTTGATTCCAATTCATGATATAAAATAAATCAGCAACACTTTCTATCAAACTTGCTTTGGTTGTTTTTATTAATCCGTTGCAACCTTCGCTTAATGCTTCGCCGGCTCTTCCAGGAAAAGCAAATACATCTTTATGATAAGCGTTTGCAATGGTTGCTGTAATTAAACTTCCACCTTCTTTTTTGGATTCAATAACGATTAGCGCATCACACATGCCTGCTACTATGCGATTTCGTTTCGGAAAATTTTCTCTATCAGGAATTGTTTCGCTCATGAACTCTGTAAGCAAACCACCTTGATGAAGCATTTTATCAGCATAGTTAGCATGTACAGCAGGATAAATTCTATCAAGACCGTGCGCTAAAACACCAACGGTTTGTAACTCGTTTTCTAAAGCTGTTTTATGTGCTGTAATATCTATACCGTAAGCTAAACCACTAACAACTAAAATACCACTTGATTTTAAATCCTGAATTAATTTCTCTGTCATTAATTTGCCATAAGGCGATGGCGTGCGTGTGCCAACTACAGATACAATTTTCTGAGGGTTTAAATCGGCATTACCTTTATAATAAAGCATGACGGGGCTATCGTAACAATTTTTTAAGCGAGACGGATAATCTTTTTCAGTAAAAAATAAGGCTTGAATATTGTTTTTTTGGATGTAGTCAATTTCTTTTTCTGCTCGATTTAAAACATCTTTACTTTGAGCAATTGATTTAGAAAGAACAAAACCTATACCCGGAATTTTTTCGAGTTGAGCTTTGTTGGTTTTGAAAATTTGTTCGGCACTACCACAATATGCCAGTAAGTTTTTTGCTAAAACATCTCCGATGCCGTCTAATAATGTTAATCCAATTTGATATGTTAATTCGGTAGACTGCATTTGTTTTTAATTGTAAATTATTATATTGTGTTCGTAAAATTAAACAGATTATGATAAAATTAATTAAATATATTTTAATTGGCTTATTTTTTTATGCATCTAATAGTTATGCGCAATCGTTAGGGTATGTAAAAGGTGTTGTGACTGATAAATCAAATCATGAAACGTTGCCAGGAGCTTTAGTAACTCTTAATAAAACAAAAGGTGTAGCCACCGATATAAACGGGGTATTTGTAATTAGCATAGAAGCTGGAGATTACAGTTTAAGTTGTGATTTATTAGGTTACACCAAATTTACAACAAACGTTGTGGTGAAAGCACTTGATACTGTTTTTGTAAATATCCAATTAGGAAATGGTAATCAGTTATTGGACGAGGTAGTTGTATCAGCTGGAAAATTTGAACAAAAATTATCTGACGTCACGGTTAGTATGGATGTGATAAAGCCTGCATTAATAGAGAACAAGGGTGTAACAAATTTAGACGCCATTATTAATCAAGTGCCAGGGGTAACTGTGTCAGATGGGCAGGCGAGCATAAGAGGAGGAAGTGGTTATAGTTATGGGGCAGGTACTCGCGTATTAATGTTAGTGGATGAAATGCCGATGATAACAGCTGATGCAAATGATATTAAGTGGAATTATTTGCCAATCGAAAATGTGGAACAGGTTGAAGTAATTAAAGGAGCATCGTCTGCTTTATTCGGTTCTTCGGCACTTAACGGGGTAATTAATTTACGAACAGCTTATGCAAAAGACAAACCTCAAACTAAATTAACAATGTTTGGAGCAACTTATGACGCCCCTAAACGATCTAGTTTAAAATGGTGGGATAATACTTCGCAATCGCAATCTGGTTTAAATTTTTCGCACGCACAAAAAATAAAAAACTTAGACATTGTATTGGGCGGGCATGTTTTTAATGATATGGGTTATCGGTATTTAGAAACGGAAGAGCGTGAACGATTTAATGTTAATCTGAGGTACAATTTCAAAAAAATAGCAGGCTTATCTATTGGCGTTAATACAAATATGATGCAATATAGAGGCGGTTTGTTCTTTTTATGGCAGAATGCCGACTCGGCCTACATTCCAACAGGGCATAACATTCAAGGATATAAAAACACACGGTTTAATATAGACCCTTACATTACCTATTATTCAAAAAAAGGAGGGAGATTTAGTTTACGCACACGTTATTTTTTAAGTAATAATAATAATAACACAAATCAAGGATCAAGAGCTGAGTTATATTACAACGAATTACAATATCAAAAGAAATTCAAAAATAATTTAACCACAACCTTTGGAGCTGTATATACGGAGCAGCAAGTCATGGCAGATTCTCTTTACGGAAGGCACACTGGGCGCAATTATGCTGGCTATGCGCAGTTTGATTATAAATACAAAAAATTAACGGTATCTTTAGGATTAAGAGGAGAGTATAATAAGGTGGACACATCTTATACTCGAGGATACATTAGCAACTCGATTAAAAATTTACCTTTTCAACCAGTATTAAGGGCAGGTTTAAATTACCACTTAATGGAATATACTTTTTTGCGTGCTTCGTTCGGGCAAGGTTATCGTTTTCCATCTATTGCTGAGAAATATATTAGCACAGGCTTAAGTGCTATTAAAATTTTCCCAAATCCAGGATTGCAACCAGAACGCGGTTGGAGTGCTGAAATAGGAGTGAAGCAAGGATTTAAGATTTTAAACTTCAAAGGATTTATTGATGTGGCTGGGTTTTGGACAGAGTACCAAAATATGACGGAATTTATTTTTGACATCTATGGAACAAAAACTGGTAACTTCCTTAATGATAGTAAAAATGCGGGTTTCAAATCTCAAAATGTAGGTAGAGCTCGTATTAATGGGATAGACGCTTCTATTACGGGTACCGGAAAAATGGGACCAATCAATGTTTCTACTCTTATGGGTTACACGTTTACTAATCCTATTGATCCTGATTTTAATCCTAAAAAAGACACGTTGGGATCCTTGCCAAATTCTAATTTATTAAAATATAGAAATAGACATTTGGTAAAAGGCGATTTGCAATTAGATTACAAAAAGGTATCTATTGGCTGGAGTGTGCGTTATTACAGCTTTATGGAAAATATTGATAGACGTTTTGTACAAAGTATTTATCATGAATATAACGATCCAGGAATTAATTTTGATGCCATTGATCAAACTTATATACTACCGGGTTTGCCTAAGTATCGCGAAGAACATAAAAATGGCGATTGGATTCATGATGCAAGATGTTCTGTTCAGATAACTAAAGCATTAAAAGCATCGTTTATCGTTAACAATGTATTTAACAGAGAATATACCCTGCGCCCTGGAGATGTGCGCCCACCCCGTATGTTTATGTTACAATTGATGATTAAAGTTTAAATTACAAAAATAATTTAGCAATTTTTCACAAAACAAACGCCTATTAATGTCGTATATTTGTACTTTAAAAAACAAAAAAAATGGAAACAAATTCTAGAAATACAAATCTTGATAATATTGAAAGTGCTACTATCGTTGGGCGAAAAAATGCTTTAGCTTCCGTTTTTGGCTGGATGTTTATAGGGATGATTTTAACCACGATTGCCGCAGTAGCTTTTGCATCAATAGATAGCTTAAAAACATTATTATTTATAACAGATGAATACAATAATATTATAGGACGCACTGTTTTGGGCTACATTGTTATGTTTGCGCCATTACTAATGCTTATTGGTATGGGGGCAGGATATCGTAAGTTACCGTTTGTAGGTTTAGCTGCTTTGTTTATGGCTTTCTCTACATTATTTGGTATTAGTATCAGTTACATATTTTCATATTATAAATTGGATTCTATTGGTAATGTATTTTTATCTACTTGTGCGCTATTCGGTACAATGGCTGGTGTAGGTTATTTTACAAAAACTGATTTAACCAAAATGGGTAACATTTTAATGATTGGTCTTATTGGAATTGTAATAGCGTCATTAATTAATTTGTTTATGCAAAGCGGAACTATGGGATACATTATCAGTGTAATCGCCGTTATTATTTTTACAGGCTTAACTGCTTACGATATGCAAAAAATTAAAAACATGTTGCAAGACAATGATGGGTCTGAAAGCTATAAAAAACTGGCACTTTGGGGTGCTTTGGATTTATATTTAGATTTCATTAATTTATTTTTATCTCTACTTCGTGTTTTCGGTTCAAGAAAATAATTGAATTAAGATTATAAAAAGCCACAAATTTTCAGAAATGAAGGTTTGTGGTTTTTTTATGTAATAAAAATAAATAAATTTACTTATGAAATAGCTATGTGCTGAATTGTAAAAATGCGAAAGAATATTACATAGCGTATTCCATATAACAACTTAAAATAAATAAAATAATATATGAAAAAATTAGCTTTAGTAGTCTTATTTGCTGCCTCATTTTACAGTTGCGATCGCATTAACCAAAAAATTGCTATTAAACATAACGACGCAGTTATTGAAGCGAGTGATAAAGTTGTATTTGCTTTTGATAAATTAAATAGTGCTTTGGCAACGTTTAATCCCGATAGCATTGATATGGCTTTAGCTGCGTATAATTTACAAGTAAATAATTCTTTACAAGAACTCAATAAGGTTGTTTCAATTAATGATACATCATTAAAAGTAGGAACAAGAGAAATGCTTCATGTTTTTAAATCGGTTGGTGATAATGAGTATAAGCAAATAAGTACCATTTATCACATACCAGATTCTTTATACACTGAAAAGGAAGAAAAAGAAGTGACGGATATTGCTGCGGCAATAGATGAAAAAATAGAAGCTGCCCAGCTAAAGCAAAAAAATGCACAAAAGCAGTTTGCTCAAAAATTCAATTTTGAATTGATATTTGATAACGATTCACTAAAGTCAAAAGCGCATTAAACAAGTGGGAGATATTATTTTTAATATTTTACACAAACAAATCGCTTGTAATTTTATCGGCTAATAATTTTCCTTTGTTGTTAAGGATGTAAGCGTTATCTTTTAAGGTAATGGTTTCGTCTTTTATAAATGCAGCCACTCCTTTTTTAAAAGTAGAAATAAAATCTGCATTGAAATGAGTATTCAAGTAATTTAAATTAACGCCCCATATCGTTCTTAAAGACGTTAGAATGTATTCGTTAAAACGATTGTTTTCTGTGAGAATTTCTTTCTCAAAATAACTGATATCGTTTGCTGATAGTTTTTGAATGTAACTGTTGTTATTAGCTACATTCCATTGTCTGGATTCGCCATCAAAGGAATGAGCGGATGGACCAAGTCCTAAGTAATAACTGCCTTTCCAGTAATTCGAATTATGCTTACTAAAAAAATGTTCTTTGCCGAAATTAGAAATTTCATAATGAATGAAGTTATTTTTTTGTAAGCGTTCTATCATTTCTAAAAACAATTCCGCACTTTTTTCATCATCAATAAGCCTTTCTTTTTTCTTTGTAACGTCGTGCCCTAGTTTTGTTTTTTCTTCAACAGTTAAATTGTAACTCGAAATATGTTTAACATTTAAGTCAATCGCTTTATTTAAGGTTGTTTTCCAATTGCTGAGGTTAGAAAATTTAGAGCCATAAATTAAATCTATGGTGATATTTTCAAAACCCTTGTCTTGCGCTCTTTTAACGCTTGCTTCACTTTCAGACGCAGTGTGAGCTCGGTTCATCCATTTTAATTCTTCTTCGTCAAAGCTTTGTAATCCAATACTCAAGCGATTGATGTTTAATGATTTTAGCTCCTGCAATTTAACAGGAGATAAATCGTCAGGATTGCATTCTAGTGTTATTTCTGCGATTGAGTCTACGTCGTAAAGTTTGTAAATTTTTTCTAAAATAAGATGCGTTTCTTTTTCAGATAATAAGCTTGGAGTTCCACCGCCAAAATAAATGGTTTCAATTTTTTTATCAGGTAAATAATGAATGCGATAATCTAATTCTTTGATGATGCTTTCAACTAAATTAGATTTGTTATTGAGTGATGTTGAAAAATGAAAATCACAATAATTACAAGCTTGTTTGCAAAAAGGAATATGGATATAAATACCACTCATAAAAAATAATTGAAAGAGTAATATTTTTAATGATGTATTGTTACTTTATTTAAACGGCGAC
>JAYVDU010000443.1:0-10833 GCA_043749245.1 Bacteroidota bacterium
ATTGTTTTGTATCAATTATAAGGTCAAAAATAAATAGCACTAAGTTTGAAGTTTTTAACTTAGGTAAAGGTAATTCTGACACTAAAGACGAATTAAAAAGGCTTATAGCCTATCCTGTAAAACCAGATATTTTGGTCCTACAATACTATCATAATGATATGCAACCAGTAGGTGAAAAATTTGGATACTACCAATACAAGGAAAGTTTTTTTAAAAAAATAATCGGTGGTATAATCTATTCTGCCGCTAAAATCTCTTTCTTCATTAATTTTATTACACTCAATGTGTCTGTAAAACTTATAAATTCTAAGATAGGTAATGACTATAAAAAAGAGATTGAAAAATCTTATAAAGATACAAGATGCTTAAATACTCATTTGAACGATATAAATAACCTAATTACATATTGCAAAACAAATAATATAAAATTGTACGTAGTATTTATTCCGGAGTTGGTTAATATTGACTTTACCGAAAAAATTTGTTTCTATCCTATTAAATCATTTTTAGACAAAAAATCTATTAATTATATATCTATTAATAATGAATTGAAGGATTATAACCCAAAACAATTAACTGTAGGCCCATTAGATAACCATGCTAATGAGTTTGTTCAAACAGTTATAGCAAATAAAATTTTGATATCTATTCCCGAATTGAACTAAGATTTTAAAAAAATATTTCTTTATTTAAAAAAATAAATAATAATTATTTAAGCAATTTAAAAAATAAAAAATTACTTAACTTTTACAGTTTTTTCTACTGTTTTTCCTTCTTCTAATTTAATGATACCAACACCTGATTTGTTACCTAACGTTGCCTTAATATCTAAAATGGCGGGTAATTTAAATGTATATACACTTTTACCGCTGCCATCAGAAATTCCTTCTGCTTTCAAATCAGCTTCAACCGTTGATCCTGTGCTTGTTTTTACATTAGCATATAATTTAATTGTTGCATTGGGTAAATAATTCCCCAAGGAATCAACCGTAGTAATGGTTAGCTTGCAATCTGTATTCTTTTGGCAAGATGTGCTTACACTTAATATAATTGCAAATGCAAGGATTGTTGTAAATAATTTCATAATGACGTATTTAATTGTATTTTAGTTAAAAAGAACCAATATTTGTCGTTATACAAATATACAAAAAATAAATAAATATGTATTTAAAAACCATAATATTGAGCCTAGCCTTTCTTTTAGTGAGTAAACTGAGCTTATCTCAAACCTTATCTGCAGAAACTATCCTAATTTCAACTTCTTATGGTGATATGAAAGTAAAGCTGTTTAATGAAACGCCTTTACATAAAGCCAATTTTTTGAAATTGATATCCGAACATTTTTATGATAGCCTATTATTTCACCGTATCATTCAAGGTTTTATGATACAGGGTGGCGATCCTGATAGTAAACATGCTGATAGTAAAAAATTACTGGGAGATGGCGATTTAAATTACACCATTCCTGCCGAAATTGTTCCTGGCTTTTGTCATAAAAAAGGAATGTTATGCGCAGCTCGAAACAGTGATGATGTCAATCCTACCAGAGCATCTTCTGCCTGTCAATTTTATATTGTTCAAGGTAAAATACGCGTCGACAAAGATTTAATTTCCTTTGAAAAACGCATTAATCGAGATTTAATTACTAAGCTAAAAGACGCTTACTTTACCGATCCTGCAAATAAAAGATTACAAGAAAAAATTGCATATTTCAAAGCCGAAGCAAATGCCGATAGCTTATTATTTTACACAAAAATTCTTGACGAAAATATAAACCCCTTATACGAAAAAGCACCTCATTACCAATTTTCAGAAGCTCATAAAACAATTTATAAAACCATAGGTGGTACTCCGCATTTGGATACTAATTATACTATTTTTGGCGAAGTAATTTCCGGATTAGATGTTATTGACAAAATAGCCGCGGTTGGAACTAATAAAGAGGATAGACCCTTTATGGATATCCGAATGAGCATTTCAATTATTAAACAATAATAATTCATTTGTAAACTAATCAAGTTCAATTAGAAACAACAAAAAACCCATTTGTAATAAAACAAATGGGTTTTTGTATTTAAGCTTAAGCTATAAATTAGTGTTTTTTACCACCTTTTAAGTGAGCCAATGAATCAGCTTCGTGAGCCATTTTCAAAGAATCAGTAACATGAGCAGCAGCAGCCATCATAGCAGCTTCAGCGTCAGCAGTAACTTTAGCTAAAGAATCAGCTTGAGCTTGAGCTACAGCAGCAGTTGAATCAGAAACAGCTTTAGCGCGAGCTTCCATTTCTTCCTTAGAAGGGCCACAAGATACAAATGCAGCTGATAATACAGCTACAGCAACGATTGATAATACTTTTTTCATTTTAAGTTTTGTTAAGGTTTATTAATTTTGGTTGCAAAAATACATCTTTTTTTGAAACTTAGTTAAAAAAATAAAAAAAACGAGGATTTTTTTCAACATTAATGAGTTTATATTGCCAAGAGTGTCTTAAAATGTACATTTGTAAGCTATGTACAAACTATTTTTAAAACCTTTATTATTTAGATTAAATCCAGAAAAGGCACATTACTTAACTTTTGATTTACTGAAATTCTTTGTTGGTAATGCTTTCGGACGATTTGTGGCGAAATTACTATTTTCATATCAACACCCTCAACTCAAAAAACAATTGTTTGGCTTAACTTTTGAAAATCCGGTTGGGCTTGCGGCTGGCCTTGACAAAGATGCAACCGCCTTTAATGAATTAGCCACTCTTGGATTTGGGTTTATCGAAATTGGAACACTTACTCCTAAACCTCAGCCAGGAAATGATAAGCCTCGTTTATTTCGATTACCAAAGGACGAAGCGCTTATTAACCGAATGGGATTTAATAACGAAGGAGTTGATGCTGCAGTGCTTCGTTTAAAAAACAGAAAAACGAATACGATTATTGGAGGAAATATTGGCAAAAATAAACTCACGCCAAACGAAGATGCTGTCAACGATTATGAATACTGCTTTCATGCGTTATTTGATGTAGTGGATTATTTTGTAGTAAATGTGAGCTCTCCAAACACCCCAAATTTAAGGGCTTTACAAGATAAAGAACCTTTAACAGCTTTACTAAATCATTTACAAAAAATTAATAATGCTAAACCAAAACGCAAACCATTACTTTTAAAAATAGCACCAGATTTAACCAACTCTCAATTAGACGACATCATTGATATTGTAAAAATTACAAACATAGATGGCATTATTGCTACTAATACAACCATTAGCAGAGAACTCCTATCCTATCCGAAATCAGAAATAGAAGCGATTGGCATGGGCGGATTAAGTGGCAAACCGCTCGCTAAAAGAAGTACAGAGGTGATCGCTTATTTAAAAACGCATTCCAATAATGCATTTCCTGTTATCGGTGTTGGCGGCATACATAGTCCGCAAGACGCATTAGACAAGCTCAAAGCGGGTGCTGATTTAATTCAACTGTATACTGGTTTTGTATATGAAGGTCCTAGTTTGATAAAAAAAATAAATAAAGCAATTTTAAAAAAAAAAATATTTTCAAATGAAATATCCATCATGCCTTCAAGGTAAACACTTTGAAGATGATGGGAATAACATATGACACTTAAAAAACAATAAGATTTACACATGAAACTAATCGAATGCCCTAGAGACGCCATGCAAGGCATCAAACAATTTATCCCAACAGAGGTAAAAATAAAATATATTAACTCGCTTTTAAATATTGGATTTGATACAATTGATGTGGGTAGTTTTGTATCACCTAAGGCAATTCCTCAAATGCAGGATACAGCGCAGGTTTTAAAGCAACTTAATTTATCTGCAACTACAAGTAAATTATTAACCATCATTGCCAATACACGTGGCGCTCAAGACGCTTGTACTTTTGATGAAGTACACTATTTAGGTTTTCCGTTTTCGATTTCAGAAACATTTCAGCAACGAAACGCCAATTCAAGTATTGCAGAATCTATAATAAGAGTGGAAGAAATTCAAAATTTATGTATGCAACACAAAAAAGAATTAGTTGTTTATATTTCAATGGCCTTCGGTAATCCTTATGGTGACTTATGGAACAGCGATATCGTTATTGAATGGACAAAAAAATTGAGTGATTTGGGTGTCAAAATTATTGCCCTGTCTGATACGATAGGCGTTTCTAATCCTGAAAATATTAGCTACTTGTTTTCCAATATCATTCCTGAATTTAAAACAGTAGAAATAGGTGCTCACCTCCACTCTACTAAAGAAAGTGCTTTCGAAAAAATTGATGCGGCTTACAAAAGTGGGTGTCAACGTTTTGATGTAGCGATACATGGCTTCGGCGGCTGCCCTATGGCAAAGGATGATTTAACAGGTAATTTAGCTACGGAAGATCTGGAACATTATCTTGAAATTAATCATATTCCTTTAAATCTTAATGCTGCCTTATTACAAATAGCGTATGCACAAAGCTGGGACGTATTTAACTTATATCATTAATTCTTAATCGTATGAAATTTTTAAATTTTGACAAACACTTAGAGCATATAATTAGTTTATTAATTGAGTATGCTCCCAGAGTATTAGGCGCCTTTCTTGTTTTAATCCTTGGGTTATGGGTTATTAAGCGCTTAGCTAAAATCTCAAGCGTATCAATGGTTAAGAGGGACTTAGATGTTTCTCTTCATACATTTTTAAAAAGTTTAATTACAATCGGTTTAAAAGTAATTTTAATTGTAACCGTAGCAGGAATGCTCGGTATAGGCACAACTTCTTTTGTTACCATTTTAGGTGCTGCAGGATTAGCGGTTGGCCTGGCTTTACAAGGATCGCTGTCAAATTTTGCCGGTGGTGTTTTATTACTCATTTTTAAACCATATAAAGTAGATGATTTAATTGAAGCTCAAGGGCAATCGGGTACGGTAAAAGAAATTCAAATTTTCAATACTATTTTACTTACCAGTGATTTAAAAACTATTATTCTTCCAAATGGTGCTGTTTCTAATGGCACCATTATAAACTACTCTAAAAATGGGCTTCTACGAGGCGATGTCCAAATTATTGTTTCGGCAGCAAATGATATTGATCATGTAAAAGCCTTATTAATAGATGCTATGCTTAGTCACGAACACATTTTAAAAAATCCGGCACCAGAAATTAAAGCTGTTAAAATCGTCGACAACGCTGTTACCCTTTCAATAAAGCCTTATGGGCTATCTCAGCATTATGGCTTAATTAATTCTGATGTAGTTGAAATTGCAAAAAAAGTATTTGAAAAACATAGTATCACTGCTCCTATTCAACAACTAATTGTGCTTAATGCTTGCTAAAAGTTAAAGGTATTTTGTTTTTTATGGCACAAAAAATCCCCTCATTTCTGAGAGGATTCTATAAGCAATTTAAAAAATTTAACCCTTAATTATACCCTTTTCTGTTGCTTAATATTAATTCAATTTGAACGTTGGAATTTTTCCTTCCTGCATCAATGTTAATGTTTTCTTTTTATGATCCTCAAAACTCCCGAAAGCAAGCGCATCAAGCATTTCAGCACGACTCATATCTGGATTATTGAATTGTTTTTTAATGTCAGCTGAACATCTATCAACATATTGTTCAAATTTAAAAGGAGCCCATAAATAGTCTTTTTTTATCGCTTCTTTTTCAATTTTAAATTCTTCTGGTAAACCACCTTCTATTTTAGCTTTAATATCTAAACCTTCGTAGGTTTTAGGTAATAAACGATTATCAAATAAGAAAGGTTTAGAAATCATTATCACATGTTTCTTGCGTTTTGGGTCAATCATAGATAAACCTTCAATACGAAGTCCTTTTTTTTTCAAAGAACCAAATTTACTCTCAAAGCTTTTTAAAATTTCAAACATGGTAGTAGATTAATAGATATTAACAAAGGTCGCTTTAAAATTGTTAATAAACTAACTTATTAGACGAATGACTATCAATCAACCGACCAATAATTGTTAAGAAGGAGTTCATTACCTGTTTATATTGTGTTTACAGTATGTTAAAAATGAACATATAATACTAAAAATCAATTGTTTAGATGAACACATTTAACCTGTTAAGATTTTTTATACCAACACCTTATTCTTAACTCCAAACTCCAAAATACGATCAATAAACTGATAAGGCTTGTAGCCATTTAAAGCGGCTTGATGATAAATACAAGTTGCCGGGGTCATTCCTGGTAGCGAATTGACTTCTATAAAAATAACTTCCACGTGAGCTGCATCATATATACGTACAAAGGCATCAATACGGCAATAGCCAACAATATTAAGCACTTTAGCTGCTGCGCCTAGGGTTTCCTTCACTTTATTTGAAATCAGTTGTCTTTCAATAGCATCTCTGGAATACCTTGCCGGTGTAATATTTTGACCTTGACCAGCTAAAAATTTCTCTTCTAAACTTAAAATTTCTCCGCTTGCTAAAGCTTCAGATGCTTCAAATACTTCATACTCAATTTCCCCTTTAGCATTTAATTTAGTAAGCATGCCACCAGTGACTTCTAAAAAATGTTTAGCGTTATGTTTGCTAATCAATTCTTCAACTAATAATACTTGCTTTTGCGGAAATTCTTCTTTGTCTTTAATGTGTAATGTTTGTGCTGCTTTCGCATCAAAGACTTCATTCTCTCTAAAGATAAGTGTAGCAAAGGCTTCGAACTCCTCAACGTTTTTTATTTTCTTTACAGCACTACTACAACCATCATCAACAGGTTTTGCAATAATAGGATATTGATACTCTGTTTGTAATTTTTGTATGATAGCATCTTTATTTTTTGCCCACTCCTCTTTTGTAATCAAACAATGCTTAGCTACCAAAAAGCCCGCCTTTAAAAGGATTTCATTGGTTCGGTATTTATCAATTGTAATAGAAGAACTTTCTTTTCCTGAACCATTGTAACTAATTCCAACTTTTTCAAGTTGTTCTTGTATCGCTCCATCTTCGCCTGGGCGGCCATGAAGTGCAATGAATACTTGTTTGACCTGTTTAGCCAAATCAGTGTATGATAGTAGTTTTGGGGCAATTAAATTATTTGGAGAACCATATTTATCCGTAATCACATGGCACTCTTCAATAATTTGTTTTACAACCGGATGAATTTTCCAATGATTAATTTTGTCTTTAATATCATCCGCATTATCCTTTAACAAAGCATTAATAGGAATTTGATACATTACATGGTGGTTATTATCTCCGGTTAAAAACACGGGGATCGGAGCATATTTATCAGACGAAAATAATTTTTCGAAAATATTTCTACCGCTTTCTACCGATATATGCCTTTCAGATGAATAGCCTCCAAGTATCACTGCTACTGGTATTTTTGAAGCTGTACTATTTTTTTGATTATGTAAAAACTCATCTAATTTTTGTAAAATAATAGTGTAATTATGCGCGCCTTTACTATCTTTTATACGTTTACTTAATGATGTACGAATAATGTAAGTCAAAAATTGAGAAGGTGTTAATCCTATTTCTGCAGCTTGATGAAAGAAAAAAGAAGACGGCATCATGCCAGATGTTGTATTAGGATCATTCAAAAACACTTTTCCATCTATACTCAAAAAGCCATCTATACGGGCATATACGTCAAAACACAATTCAGTAAACAAGCGCTCACATTCTTTTCTGATAGCGTTAATATGTTCATCACTGGCATCAATAGGCGTTATTTTGCGTGACAAGCCCGGCAAATATTTACTGCGATAATCAAATAATTCTTTGCCTTTACGTATCTCTGTTGGTGGCAATGCAATCACCTTATTATGATTATCGGTATCTTCCAAAACGATACACGAAAATTCTTTCCCTTCAATGAAACCCTCAATAATGACCGTACTTTCGCCATCTGTAGCTTCTAATACGAAGCCTTTTACTTTATCACAATTAGTATTTAAAAATGTAATTAATTCGTAAGGATTATAAAACATATTTTTTTCGTTCGACAATCCCTTATTCACCAATCCATCAATTACTATTGGCATTCCTATACCTTCTCTAATATCTGAAAGTGTTTTTGTATAGTCAATTTTTTCTGGATCGGATAATTTTTTCCATTCAGTACTATCTATCCATTTTGTAAAAAATGCTTTTTCTATAGCGCCCATAAAATGAGACTCATTATCTTCATTAAAAATAGAAATTCCAATGGATGATCCCTGATTAGCTGGTTTTATAACCATTGGGAAGCCTATTTCTTTTTTAGCTTTTTCCCAAACGCCTTTAGTATTACCGTTAATCCAATCATTTCTATCTATTGTAAAATATGCCGGACTATTAAACCTGGCGTTAATCATTAATTTTTTTTGCACACTTTTATCAATGCCAATGGCACTTGGTAAAATACCACTACCCGAATAAGGAATTTGTAGATACTCCGAAAGTCCCTGTATACGACCGTCTTCACCATACGGCCCATGCAATGCTAAAAATACGAAATCGATTAAACCAGTTAATTGATTGGTTTCTATTTTTTTTCCGATTTTGGAAATCAATTCATCTTGCTGCTGAACATCTAATGCGCCAAGGTTTTCGGCGTAGTATTGAAAATCAACATTAGATGCGGGAATAGATTCTACTGGCGGATAGAAATCACGAATGGTTCCTTTGTATACAAAATTCCAATTTAAGAGTACGAAGTTTCCAAACGAATCAACAAATAAAGGAATGGCTTCAAAGATAGATTTATTAAGATTATCATAAACAGTGCGTCCGCCAGCAAAAGATATTTCACGCTCTTTGGAACGTCCACCAAATAAGATTCCTATTTTTATTTTCGACATGTTTTAAAATATTGTTTTTTATTATCATTCTGAACTTGTTTCAGAATTTGCTTCAAATTCAAAATAATTGTTTTTGAGATGCTGAAATAAATTCAGTATGACGTAGCAAGCTTCTGAACTCTAAAGTTATATTAGTCACGCGGATTTTGAACGATTGTAAATAGAAACTATGAACTAAAGATTGTTGAAAATGAATCGTTAATTTTCCTTTACCAATTCCTTAAAAGTCTTCAATCCTTTTACAAAATGCAAATACACAATATTCTTTTTTAAAATTCCAAAGGTTGTGTAATTGAAGTTTGGCAAGGCTTTCATGAGTTTCCGTTTTTTGAGCGTGGACGATAAATGCGCGTAAAATGAAACATGAGCCTTGGCTACAGCTATAAAATGAGATCCTTTTCCTTCAAATAAAAATTTATAAGCCGCTACGCCATCAAGCAGCATACGGTATAAGATTTTAAAAAACAAAAAGCGAGGAGATGAATTTTTAGTAAACGTTGTTAAATTATTTCTGAAATTTAAAAAGGTTTTAGTAGGGCTTATTTTATGAAGCGTGCCTCCACCAACGTGATATACTAGCGATTTAGGCTCTGCGTAAATTTGATAGCCTATATTTTTTAATCGCCAACATAAATCTATTTCTTCCATGTGCGCAAAATAATCTTCATCAAATCCACCTACTTTCCAAAACGCTTCTGCACGAACAAACATACAAGCACCTGTTGCCCAAAAAACTTCGACAGTATCGCTGTATTGATTTTTATCTTTTTCCAAATCGTTAAACACTCTTCCTCGGCAAAATGGATAGCCGTATTTGTCAATAAATCCGCCTGCTGCGCCGGCATACTCAAATAAATGTTTATGATTGTAATCTAAAATTTTTGGTTGACAAGCGGCAATGTTTTTATTTGAGTCCATGAGCGAGATAATCGGTTCAAGCCAATGTTCAGTTACCTCTACATCCGAATTTAATAAAACATAATATTCAGCATTTACATTTTTTAGCGCTACGTTATAACCTCCAGCAAAGCCATTATTACTGGGGTTTTGAACAATAATCACTTCTGAAAAATGTTCTTTTATATAAGTAACACTATCATCGGTTGATTGATTATCGGCTACAATAATTTTTGCTATGGAAGAATACGTAATGACTTTAGGCAAAAATTGTTCTAAAAATTTTTGTCCATTCCAATTTAAAATAACAACTGCAATCTTATCCTTAACCATTAATTAACGTGGGTTGTTAAAGTTTTCGTCTACATTTCCACCATACGTCTTACCTGGCTGTGTGTCATCTATGTTAGATGATTGCTGAGAACGTGTTGTTAATCTAAAGCGCCATCTTTCATCATAAACCTCACCTCGTACATCGCTATGAATAAGCTGATAGCAATTATCTGAAATAGCAAAGTTTACAAAAATAAATTTTTTATTCGAAAAAAAGCGGCCGGTAGCTTTATCATAAATACGGTAATATTGCCATATTTCGTAAGGGTATGTATTTGGTTCACTATTAATTTGACTACGTTGATTAGGCTTACCATATTGCAAGTACACACGACCTCTGTCTGTATAATATCCCTTTTGTTTTCCGCATTTCATTAATGCATTTGTTTCTAAAACCGATTTATAGTAAGTAATCCAAATCTTCAATGGATCAAGGCTATCGCCTGCTTCTTTCTTCCAATAATCTACACAATAACTCCGCATTAAATTGGGATCTTTATTTACAATCTGAACTTGTTGCCATTCGCGCTCTTTAGTTGAAGAGCGGGGCCACAAACATTCTATAAATTGTTTTAATGTATCTTTCGATTGAAATAAATTAAAAAATTCTTCAATAGTTTTTAAATTATTATCTGCTTTATAGGTCAGGGTATGGTCAACCGCATCGCTTTGACGCTGAAAAAACCATTTTTTTTGTGATTGTAAATTGTTTAATGAATCTTTTACTTCTATTACCAAATTATAATTACCGGTGGGCAGTTGAGTAATATCGAATTGATTTAATAAAGGATTTACTTTTTGAG
>JAYVDU010000444.1:0-3322 GCA_043749245.1 Bacteroidota bacterium
TTAATGCAAACGGGTAGAGTAAAAGGACGTAGTACTAACGCAATGGAGATGCAACAGGCATAATAAATGGCGAAACAAGCAAATATTGAACTAGATGGAACTATTCTTGAATCGCTTAGTAATGCGATGTTCAGAGTAGAGTTAGAGAACGGACACGTTGTTATAGCTCATATCTCAGGAAAAATGAGGATGCATTACATTAAAATATTAACTGGGGATAAGGTTAAATTAGAAATGAGTCCGTATGATCTATCAAAAGGACGAATAACCTACAGATACAAGTAATATTAGATTAAAAGAGGTTAGAGCATAAAATTAACAGGAATACATAAACGGAAATAATCAATTAAAAATGAAAGTTAGAGCATCCATCAAAAAAAGAAGCGTAGATTGTAAAATCGTTCGCCGTAAAGGAAAGTTGTATATAATCAACAAAAAAAATCCGAAATTTAAACAAAGACAAAAATAAATGCGTATTTTCGCAAACTTTTAAAACCAAGTATATAAATAATGGCACGTATTGCAGGTATAGATTTACCAAAAAATAAAAGAGGAGAAATAGGATTAACCTACATTTTTGGTATTGGACGTAGCAGAGCTCAACGTATTTTAACAGAAGCTGGCATTGACTTTAATAAGAAAGTAAATGAGTGGAATGACGATGAACAAAACGCTATTCGTAAAATCATTAACGACACTTTTAAAGTGGAAGGCGGACTTCGTTCAGAAGTTGCTTTAAATATCAAACGTTTAACTGATATTGGGTCTTACCGTGGTATTCGTCACCGTAATGGATTGCCAGTTCGTGGTCAACGTACCAAAACCAATGCGCGTGTCCGTAAAGGTAAGCGTAAGACGGTTGCAAATAAGAAAAAAGTTACTAAATAATAAATTGCAGAATTAAAGAAATAGAGAATTGGAGAATTTAAAAGTTGACAATTAACTAAATCAATAACTCACTAATTAATAAAAAATGGCTAAACAACAACAATCATCAGTAGCAGCAGCAAAAGCTAATGCTAAGAAAAGAGTAGTAAAGGTAGAGGCAGTTGGAGAGGCTCACATAAACGCTACATTCAATAACTTAATCATCTCTTTAACTAACACGAGCGGACAAGTAATTTCTTGGGCTAGTGCTGGTAAAATGGGTTTCCGTGGTTCTAAGAAAAATACGCCTTATGCTGCACAGTTAGCTGCCGCAGATTGCTCTAAAGTAGCATCTGACTTAGGTTTACGTAAAGTAAAAGTGTATGTAAAAGGACCGGGAGCAGGAAGAGAATCAGCTATCAGAACAATTGCTACTTCAGGAATTGAAGTTACTGAAATAGTAGATATCACTCCTATGCCACACAATGGCTGTCGTCCACCAAAACGTCGTCGTTGCTAAGCAATAGTCTGATAAGATAAATATAATAATAACAGAAATTAAACAATAGAAATGGCAAGATATACAGGTCCTAAATCTAAGATTGCAAGAAAATTCAGAGAGCCAATTTTTGGCCCAGATAAAGCTTTAGAAAAAAAGAACTACCCTCCTGGGCAACACGGTAACACTAAGAAAAAAGGTAAAAAATCAGAGTATGCTATCCAATTAATGGAAAAGCAAAAAGCTAAATATACTTATGGTATCTTAGAAAAACAATTCGCTAGAACATTTGATAAAGCGGCTCGTGCTCATGGTATTACTGGTGAAGTATTATTACAATTAATCGAATGTCGTTTAGATAACGTTGTTTACCGTTTAGGAATTGCTCCTTCTCGTAGAGCTGCTCGTCAATTAGTATCTCACGCTCATATCAATGTAAATGGAAGTACTGTAAACATTCCTTCTTATTCATTGAAACCAGGTGATGTTGTTAGTGTACGTGAGAAATCTCAATCATTAGAAGCAATTACTGAATCATTAAGCGGTGCAGTAAACAAGTATTCTTGGTTAGATTTTGATAAATCAACATTTAGCGGTAACTTCATCTCTGTTCCAGAACGTTCTCAAATACCTGAAAACATTAAAGAACAGTTAATAGTCGAATTGTACTCTAAATAGTAATTAGTAAATAGTTTTTTTAACCTATATAAATAAGTAAAATGGCAATATTAAATTTCGTAAAACCAGACAAGGTTGTTATGATTAACTCTACCGAGACTGAAGGACAATTTGAATTCCGTCCGTTAGAACCTGGATTCGGTATCACTATAGGTAACTCTTTACGTCGTATTATGTTATCTTCTTTAGAAGGACATGCTATCACTAGCGTGAAAATCGAAGGAGTTGACCACGAATTCTCAACAATTAAAGGTGTTGTAGAAGATGTAACTGAAATTATCTTAAACTTAAAACAAGTTCGTTTCAAAAAACAATTAGATAATCACGATGTAGAAAAAATCGTTATCCACTACTCTGGAAGCGAGAAATTCACTGCTGGTGATATCGGAAAGTTTGCTAATGGATTCCAGATTTTAAATCCAGATTTAGTTATTTTTAATAGCGAATCGACTGTAAAATTAAAAATTGAATTAACTGTTGATAAAGGACGTGGATACGTTCCTGCAGAAGAAAACAAAACAAATTCTGCACCTCAAGGTACGATTTTTATAGACTCAATTTATACGCCAATTAAAAACGTAAAATACACGATTGAAAACTACCGTGTTGAACAAAAAACAGATTACGAAAAATTAATTATTGATATCGTTTCTGACGGATCTATTCATCCAAAAGAAGCTTTGAAAGAGGCTGCTAAAATTTTGATCTACCACTTTATGTTATTCTCTGATGAGAAAATTACATTAGATTCGGAAGAGAAAAAATCGGAAGAAGAATTTGATGAGACTTCATTACACATGCGTCAATTATTGAAAACAAAATTAGTTGATATGGATTTATCAGTTCGCGCATTGAACTGCTTAAAAGCAGCTGATGTTGAGACTTTAGGTGAACTAGTTTCTTTCAATAAAAACGATCTATTAAAATTCCGTAATTTTGGTAAGAAATCTTTAACTGAACTGGAAGATCTGGTTACTACTAAAGGCTTGCAATTTGGAATGAATGTAGTAAAATATAAATTAGATAAAGACTAACCAATTAGTGAAATATAGAATTAGTGAATTATAGAATTAAATTCACCAATTCAAAAACTCACCAATTCAATAATTAAAAAAATGAGACACGGAGATAAAATAAACAACTTAGGTAGAACAGCTTCACACCGTAAAGCATTAATGAGTAATATGGCTTGTTCTTTAATTGAGCACAAACGTATTTTTACAACATTAGCTAAAGCAAAAGCGTTAAGAACATATGTTGAACCAATTATTACAAGAA
>JAYVDU010000445.1:0-3319 GCA_043749245.1 Bacteroidota bacterium
CTTTCTTGTTTTAATTCCTTTAGAAAGTGAACGTTTGTAAAATATATTTTTTTGTATTTTCTAAAATTGAAAAGATGAATAATAATAGGAATAGCTATAGCCGCTAATCCAATTAAAAATGTAGGAAACAAAAAATTCATCCTTGTAAAAATAGTATTATTTTTACAATTGCACCTAAACTTAAACTCTTTAAAATATGAAAAAATGTATATCAGTAATCGTCGTATTATTTATTAGTTATTTCGCTACATCACAATCAATTGTAAGTAAGATAAGTACTGATGTTTTTAAAGAGCCTAGAGAATGGCATCATGTATTAAGCCTTGATGACGGGACTTCTGTATTGTTTTTGTCAGATATGAAATCTGATAAATATATAATGAAGCATTATGATAAAGATGCGAAACTATTAATAGAAAAGCCTATTTGGGATAGAGAATCCAAAAAAGAGAGATTAAACATTGCGGGAATATTTGAGATTAACAAAGCCATTGTTGTCTTTTTAAGCCATATTAATGAAAAAGAAATTAGTTTTCATAGAATTATAATTGATCCAAATACTGGAGATAAAATAGTTGATGAAAAAATATTTAATTACAGTGGTTTAGATGGTGAAAAGTCGGCTTATTTTAATCGTTTAAGAGTATCGACTTTAAATAATTATTTTTTTGATTTCACCAAAAACGATTCTTTGAAAACCTACTACTTTATGTCTTTTGTTAAAATGCATAACACTAGTGAATTAAAAATTTTAAGTTATTCTTATGAACATAAATTAAATGAAACGATTTTAAAACCCATTGAGGAAAAATACAACTCTGCATCATTGATTTCAAGCATACAGGACGGGAAAGATTACTATTGTGCTATTAATTATGAAGATAATAAGGCCGAAAAAAAGCCTAATGTTGTTATATACAAGGCTTATGATAACAAACTGGAAAATTTATCTTATTCGTTTGATACAATTACAGATTACTACCAGACTGATGTTACTGGAAAATTTATAGTAGATAGCACTCATACCGTAAAAATTGCGTTAACAAATAGTCATACATATAAACTTTCAGAAATGCAACCCGACATTTTTGTTATAGATTTGGGGCAAAAGCCGTTATCTATCACAAAAAAATATGGCATAAAACAAACAAGTCTCCAAAATGAATATGAAGGGATTTCAAATATTAGTAATAGTAAAAAACCACACATTCTTAATTCTCCCTTAACTTTTTATAAAAATTTTAATGGTCAAGATGTGCTTGTCTTTCAATCATATTATTCATATTGTAATAAAGTATGTGCTTCAAGCCTTGAGGATATTGGAATATTTGAGTTTAACAATCAAGGGAAAATCATTAATTCTAAGATATTACCCCTAAAATATGGTACAATTGATGATGTGAGACGGCATTTGTCTTTTTTAAATGATGATTGGAAAAACGGGAAAAAATACTGGTCAACATCCGATTATAAATGGTATTACCCTCAACGAATTATGTTTAAACATATAGAGTTTATTCACTTAAATAATAAAACATTGATTTTTTTTAATGATCATCCAAAAAACTTGGATGCAGTAAATAGTAACGATGCCAAAGGTCTTAAAAATATTCCTAATGGAAACGGAATGGTTATTGTCTTGGATAAAAAAGGCGCAACAAAATCATCTATTTTTAATATTGATGATAAAGTGTATTTTGACTTTTCTTCTGGAAGTTATAATAGTAAAACAGCTATCTACAGCGTGCTCGCATTTAAAGATGGAGATGTTTTTGTTACCTACTTAAATCTTAAATAGAAAGTAACCCTTCATTTTTCAGAGATTTTATCAAATCTTTCAAAAAACTCACTTTTTTTCTTGCACCCCCCCATTTTTTGACATACTTTTGTCAAAAAATACAACTATTTCATAACTAACCCCCTATAAAATACAATTTCATGAGCACAAGACGAACTTTGGCAATGCAAGACGTGGTAAAAAGAACTCCGGTTGAGTTCAATAAAACCAACAAACAAGTATCAACCTATTATGGTTCTAATGTTTTTGGATTGGATGCCATGCGCGAATTCCTTTCGGAAGAAGCCTTTAACAGCATTCAAAACTCCATGAACCAAGCTACTATTGTAGAACGCAAAATGGCTGATCAAGTGGCAGCTTGTATGAAAGCCTGGGCGCAAAGCAAAGGCGTGACACATTTCACACACTGGTTTCAACCCTTAAGTGGTGCTACTGCCGAAAAACACGACGGCTTTTTTGAGCCTATTGAAGGTGGTCGCGCCATTGAGCGTTTCAGCGGAAATGCTTTAGTACAGCAGGAACCGGATGCTTCTTCTTTCCCTAATGGTGGTATTCGTAATACCTTTGAAGCTCGTGGCTACACGGCTTGGGATCCTACATCGCCCGCATTTATTTGGGGAGAAACCTTATGTATTCCAACTATTTTTATTTCTTATACAGGTGAATCTTTAGATTTTAAAACGCCTTTATTAAAATCATTACACGCTGTAGATAAGGCTGCGACTGAGGTTTGTCAATACTTCGATAAAAACGTGACCAAAGTCATAGCTACTTTAGGTTGGGAGCAAGAATATTTTTTAGTGGATTCTGCTTTATATAATATCCGTTACGACATTCAACAAACGGGTCGTACTTTATTCGGACACGCATCCGCAAAAGGGCAGCAGCTTGAAGACCACTACTGGGGCTCCATTCCAGAACGTGTATCCGCATACATGCGCGACTTTGAATACGAAGCACATTTGTTGGGTATTCCGGTTCGTACACGTCATAATGAAGTAGCGCCTGCTCAATTTGAATGCGCTCCTGTATTTGAAGAAACAAACTTGGCGGTTGATCACAACTTATTATTAATGGATGTGATGGAGAAAGTGGCCATCCGTCATAACTTCCGTGTATTAATGCATGAAAAGCCTTATGCAGGTGTTAACGGCAGTGGTAAACATAACAACTGGAGTTTAGCTACAAACACTGGCAAAAATTTATTATCGCCAGGTAAAACACCAAAAACAAATTTACAATTCCTAACCTTTTTTGTTAATACGGTAAAAGCAGTTTATGAGCATGCTGATTTATTGCGTGCTTCTATTGCCTCTGCTAACAACGATCACCGACTAGGTGCTAACGAAGCACCACCGGCAATCATGTCAGTTTTCTTAGGCGAGCAATTATCGAAAGTGTTGGATGAGTTAGAAAAATCAGTCCACTCAGGTAAAATGAGTCCTGAAGAAAAAACAGCTTTAAAAATGAATATCGGAAGAATACCGGATATTTTATTAGATAATACAGATAGAAACAGAA